>DASSIO010000176.1:0-3587 GCA_035691825.1 Terriglobales bacterium
TATGCCAGCAACGCCGGGCGGCGCGCCCTTTTTGACTGGTTGGAACGCGGGGAGCAGACCAGAGGATGGCCGTTCTTGTCAAAATGCGAACTGCGAAGAAAAACTCAAATTCGGTGAACCGCAGCCCAAGCATTTTTGTGGGGGTCGGTGAGTTTGAGTGTGGCGCGAGCCAAGTGTTCCCGGATTATTTCTAGCAGCAACCAGGGGCAGTTTGATCGACTTAGTCGTCCAATGAAGCGGGAGAGCTGGGAACAAAGGCGGGCTCAAGACGTATCATTAATAAGTAGCGTCAAGAATAGAAGAATTATGCGGCAAACCGTAGCCTGGCAGATGCCGGGGTGTCCGTTCATGGGACGAGGATTCCCAAATGCGGCCAAGCAGACGGCATCAGACGAGAGGCAGTGTGCTGTAAGACATTGACAAACCGAGGCTTTAGGCGAATTCTCTTGGGCAAGGGAGTTGCGCCTAGTAAAGGCGATAACGATTATGGACATACAAAGACCATCTAACGCACGAGCCAAAAAAATCAGGCGGATCGCTTATGGCACCGTCGCACTCTTACTGCTGGGTGGGGTGACCTACGCGCTGTCGAAGTTAAGGCCTGCAGCGCCGCTGGTGGACGCCGGAACGATCTGGTCCGACACAGTGAAGCGCGGGCCAATGGTGCGCGAAGTACGCGGACTGGGAACACTTGTTCCGGAAGACATTCGGTGGATAGCGGCGCAAACGGATGCGCGGGTTGACCGTTGGGTGCTGCGCCCCGGAGCCATCATCAGGCCGGGCTCCATAATCATGGAGTTGAGCGATCCCACCTTGCAGCAAACCGCGCTCGACGCGGAACTCCAACTGAGAGGCGCGGAAGCGGATCTGGCGAACCTTAAGGTCCAAGTGGACAGCGACCTGATGAACCAGAAAGCGACAGAGGCATCCGTCCGAAGCGATTACGAGCAGGCGAAAATTCAGCACGACGTGGATCAAAAGCTTGTGAAGGAAGGCCTCACGTCACAGCTGATCGAGAATCTATCGGGTGTGAAAGAACAACAACTGGCGATTCGAGCCAAGCTCGAAGCCGACAAGACCCGGATTGCCACGGATTCCGCGAACGCGCGTATCGCCGCGCAGCAGGCAAAGGTCGATGAAACGAAAGCGCTTTATCAATTGAAAAAAAGCCAGGTGGATGCACTTCACGTGCGCGCCGGAATTGACGGAGTGTTGCAATTGGTGCCGGTTGAGGTAGGCCAGCGCGTGACACCCGGCACGAACCTCGCGCGAGTGGCCGATCCGAAGAAGCTTAAAGCGGAAATCAAAATCGCAGAAACGCAGGCAAAAGATGTGACCATCGGGCAAAAAGCCTCGATCGACACACGGAATGGAATTGTGGGAGGGCATGTTTCGCGCATCGATCCTTCCGTGGTAAACGGCACGGTGACTGTGGACGTGACCATCGATGAGGCACTTCCGAACGGGGCGAGACCCGACTTGAGCGTGGACGGGACAATCACCCTGGAAAACCTGACAAATGTGCTGTACGTCGGCAGACCCGTTCACGGGCAGTCCGACAGCACGATCGGCCTCTTCAAGATCATCGATGACGGTTCCGAAGCCGTGCGAGTGAATGTGAAGCTGGGGCGCAGCTCGGTCAACACCATCGAAATCCTTGACGGGTTGAAAGTGGGAGACAAGGTGATCTTGTCCGATATGTCGGCTTGGGACGCTTTCGACCGCATCCGGCTGAAATAGTAGAAGGCAGTGGCCGGCGGGCGGGCCGCGAAAAGAATTCCGGATTTGATTTCTCTCATTCCGTAGATGTGAAGTTGTGCACTTCTTGCGGAGGCCCAGTGCAGACTCTCTGGCAAGACATTCGCTACGGGTTGCGAATGCTGGCGAGAAATCCGGGATTCACAGCGGTGGCCATTGCCACGCTGGCCCTGGGCATCGGCGCAAACACCGCGATATTCAGCTTAGTCAACGCAGTCATGCTGCAGTCGATCCCCGTACGTAATCCAAAAGAGTTGGTTGTACTGCGCTGGTCGGCGCGCGCGCATCCTCAACACGCGGGAACAAGCAGCTTTGGGGATTGCCAGTGGACGAAGTGGACCGACAAGGTCGCCGGCAGCTGCTCCTTTTCCTATCCCGTGTTCAAGGAAATCCGCGAGCATGCGGAAGTTTTCTCGAGCGTTGGGGCGTTTGCAGGACCGGCGCAGCTCGACTTGACAGGTAATGGAACGGCAAGCATTGCGCGGGGCGAGGTTGTCTCAGGCGATTATTTTCAAACGCTGGGCGTTGCCGCCGCCGTGGGGCGAACCATCGAACCCTCGGATGAACGGCCCGGCGCCGAAGGCGTCGCGGTATTGAGCTACGCCTACTGGCAAGGAACCTTTGGCGGCGCCAAGAGTGCAATCGGCAAAGCCATCAAACTCAACGGTGTTCCCTTCACGATCGTGGGCGTGGCCGACCCTGGGTTCACAAGGCTGACTCCCGGACATTCGCAGGACATGTGGCTGCCAACATCGCAAGTGGGCCCTCTGCGACTTCCGTGGGGCGGCGGGCCAGAGAAGGAAAACACGTGGTGGCTGACGGTCGTGGGCCGGCTAAAGCCCGGAGTGACGCTGGGGCAAGCTGAATCCAACGTAAGTCTGCTGTTCCGCAATGAAATCATCCAGGAAAAGCAGCTGAAGGCCGAAGATGACCCGCGCGTTAGCTTAACGGCAGCACAGAAAGGGCTCTCCGGTATTCGCGGACAGCTCGAGCAACCACTCGCCATTTTGATGGCAGCCGTCGGAATTCTTTTGCTGATCGCCTGCGCGAACGTCGCGGGGCTAATGTTGTCGCGCGCCGCTGGGAGGCAAAAGGAGATCGCGGTGCGACTGGCGCTCGGAGCTGGCCGCCGACGACTGGTCCGGCAGCTCTTGACGGAGAGCATTCTGCTCTCGTTTGCGGGAGCGGCACTCGGCATCCTCCTGGCGTACTGGGGCGCGAACGCGTTGGGGGCATTTGTCACGGCGAACCGGTACTCCAATTTTCAACTGAATGCCGATCCGGACATGAATGTACTTGCGTTCACGGTCATCGTGGCGACGCTGACCGGAATCTTATTCGGACTTGCGCCCGCTCTGCGGGGCACGAGAGTAAACGTCGCGCCTGCTCTCAAAGAGAACGCCCAGAGTATCTCGCGAGGGAGCTTTGGATCGCGGCGACGTTTTGGACTGGGGAGCGGGTTGGTCGTCGCGCAGGTGGCGCTCTCGATGATCGTGCTGGCCGGAGCAGGACTAGTTGTGCGCTCACTCGCGAAATTGAAAGCGATTGATCCGGGTTTTGACACGCGAAACGTGCTGCAGTTCGGAGTTAATCCGACTCTCACAGGCTATTACAAAGGAGACCAGGTTGGGCCGCTGTACAGAGAGTTGCAGAGCCGGCTCAGCAGTTTGCCTGGAGTGATTTCCGTCAGTTATTCGTCTGACACGATGCTCGATGGAGGTTTGTGGACAGAGGACGTCAAGGTCGAAGGACGGACGGACAAGTCAACCGTGGAAACCCAAATGCTGGCGGTGGGGCCGGAATTTTTCTCGACGATGAGAATTCCGATG
>DASSIO010000177.1:0-19140 GCA_035691825.1 Terriglobales bacterium
CTGAATGCGCGAGGTGGGCTTTACCTCCATGCCGTTCCAGTTCTCGACCCAGTCGTAGAGATTCTGGCTGCCACTGCTGTAGGAAGCTCTTGCGGAGAGATCGAGGCGGGGAAAATAACTCGATTGCAGAGCGAACTGTTCGGTCGGCGCGTAGGTACGGGTACGGCCCGAATGCGTGTAGTTGATGAACGCGTTGCAAACGGGATTTACGAAACCCGTCGGAAGAAAGGTACTGGTGCAAGGTTGGTTCGCGCCAGCGTTTAGAGAGACGCCGATATCGACCGGCACGCCGTTGGGTAGCGGGAAGAGCTGGTTCTGGTCGAGGTACCCGGAATCGCTCTTGTAGTAGTTGAAGAACTGGTCGTAGCTAATGTTGGTGCTCGGAAGCAGGCGGAAGTCTACGCCCAAGCGATAAGAGTTTTGGACAGTGGCGACATTCGTGAACAGAAACTGCTCAGTGCCGAAGTGGATGGTGGACAATTGCGGACCCTCGTCGTTGTTGCGCGAGTAGCCGACTCGAAAGCGAACTCGAGATTGCGGCAGGATCAACAGGTCGTAGTCCTGCATCTTGCGGCGCGTGTTATAGAGGTGCGGCGACAGAGAAATGATGGGAGTGAATCCAGCGGGTGCGTTCGCAAAGGCGGGAACTGTGGGGTTCAGCGGGTTCGCCATAAGCGAATAGTTCCATGTATTTTCGTCGCGACGGAATTGCGCTGAGAAGTCATACCAGGCATGCTTGGCGATCTGCAGCCGTGAGGCGTTCTGCGGGTCACCGCCGTAGCCGAAATTGTAGAAGAAGAGTCGATCGAAGAAGGTTCCATGATGATCTAGAGACGTCATCTCCGTGGAGAAGTCGAGCAGCCGGAAGCCTTCCTTCAAGTTGATCATCGTGTCGTACGTATTTTGATCACCGGAATTGCTCACCCAGCGATAGCCGAACTCGACCGACTGCTTGATGTTGTAATTCCCTTGGTTGATTCCTTCCTGTTTCTGCGCGCCGAGGATGGACGGCCAGACAAGTGCAAGCGCCGAAAAAATCAGCGGCCAAAACAGGAAACGAAACCTGGAGGAAGCAGTCAGTGGTTTGGGATGCGTGTAATCCATCGATGCCTCCTTCCTCACGGTTTGAAGAAAACGCTGCTCGCGTTCGAGCCGTGAATCGCCGTGTGACAAAGCGTGCAGGCCTGATACTTGACAGCCTGGTTGTGGAACGACGGAGTGGCTGGCGCACCGGCGTCGACGGCAAGCGAATGGCACTCCAAACAGAGCAGGTTGACCTGACTGCGGGTGAGCAGCCGCGGATTAGAAGAGCCGTGCGGTTCGTGGCAGGCGGCGCAACCATCGACCTTTACCACCGGATGCTCGAAAACAAAGGGGCCGGCCTTTTCGGTGTGGCACTTGAAGCAGACAGTGTCACCTGTTGACGAAGTGCGGAGCTGGCGAGCTTCGAAGCCGCCATGCGGATTATGGCAATCGACGCACTTTATGAGGCCTTCGTTCACACGATGGTGGAAGGGGCGAGCGAACTGCTGCTTGACCTCGAGATGGCAGGAGAAGCAGAGCTGCGGCTGGGTTTCCTTCAAAAGGAATTGAGATTCCTTGGCGTTGTGGGGGTCGTGGCAGTCGGTGCAGCCGACGTTATTCTGCAGGTGCGCAGAGCGACCGAAGTTCGCGTGTTCAGCACCATACTCATGGCAGCCCAAGCAGCGCGCGCTGATGTCTTTGGCGGACGCGTCCTTGAACGTGAAGATCTTCGTTTTATCGCCACCACCCTCGACGTGTTCCTTGCCCGGCCCGTGGCAAGCCTCGCAACCTTGCCATTCGGGACCGCGCCTCGTATCAAGAGTGGTAGCAAAATGAGGCGAAGATTCGAACTTCTTGAGAAAACCTTGCGTTGGCATGTCCTCATGGCAGGACTTGCAAGCTTCCTCCCCCACGTAAAGAGAAGGGTCAGTCGGACGCTGGTAGTTGACAGTCTGACTGACTTTTTGATCAGTCGACGCAGCCTGAGGAGTGGCGACAGATTTGGAATTCTTTCCGGACTGGCCTGAGGTATTCGCGGCAGGCAGCACAACAATTAGCAACGCAGTGGCTGAGAAGAGCGCAGGAGCAAAGAGGTAACGATGCAACATAGACGTCGCGCCTCACGCGGCGAGAGTCCAGCCGCAGGCTACAGTATGCGCAGACTACCTTTTGGAAATATCTGAGATTGGGAAGCCGGCCAACTGTCAAAGGTGACAGTTGGCGGGCGCGCACCAGAGGTCTCATAACAGCAATTGAATCGGGCTGCACCGGGGCAACACCAGTGTTCGCAACGTGGAAGGCAGTCCAACGGAGTGGGGCGGATACCAACGAGAGCCAGCGAACGATGAATGAGATGCAGAAGGGGGTTAGCCAGAACGTGTTGAACGAAGAAGGGGACGCCAAGGGCCGCCCTCAAGATTCGCGGACAATTAGCCGCAGGGAATGGTTCAGGTCGAGTGTCGGCGGAGGCGTAGGACTGGCGGTCGGTGGGTTTATTGACGTCGCGGCGGTGAGAACCGCGACAAAAGAATTAAAGCTCTCGAGCGTGAGCGAGTTTACGACTTCTTGCAATTTCTGTTCATGCGGATGCGGCATGATCGCCGCCGTGCGCGAAGGCAAGCTCATCGCCATGGAAGGAGACTACGACCACATCGTGAACCGCGGATCGCTGTGCGTCAAAGGCATCTCCATGTTTGCGACGCACGCGTCACCAGAGCGGCTCACAACTCCACGCTACAGGGCTCCAGGTAGTGACCACTGGGAAGAGATCACTTGGAAAGACGCTGCGGAGCTGGTGGCGCGGAAGATTAAGAAAATCCGTGACGAGAACTGGGTTTCGACAGAGCGGCTCGGCGACCGGGAGGTTCCAGTCAATCGGACTGACGCTATCGCCTTCCTTGGCGGCGCTCAGAACACGAACGAGGAGTGTTACCTCTTCCAGAAAGCGGCTCGGCTCCTAGGAATGCCGTTCGTTGAACATCAGGCTCGACTTTGACATAGCCCCACGGTCCCCGGTCTGGGGGCCTCATTCGGGCGAGGGGCGATGACCAACCATTGGATCGACTTGCAGCATGCCAAAACGGTATTAGTCGAGGGCAGCAACGTCGCCGAGAACCATCCCATGGCATTTAAATGGATCCGCAAGGCGCAAGAGAACGGCGCGAAGATCATCCACGTCGATCCCCGTTTCACACGGACGTCAGCGACCGCGGACATCTACGCACGAATCCGGCCCGGTACTGACGCCGCCTTTCTGAACACGATGATCAACCACATCCTTGTGAGCAAGTTGTATGACGAAGACTTCGTGAGAATTCACACGAATGCGCTCTTTCTGGGCACCGCGGACTTCGAGTTCAAGGATGGACTCTTCTCCGGTTTTGACGAAGAGAAGCACTCGTACGATACAAAGACCTGGGGATACCAGCTGGATGCGAAGGGCAAGCCGCGGGTCGCCGCAAGCCTCGACGATCCTCACTGCGTCTTTGCGCGCCTGAAGACTTTCGTCTCCCGATACACGCTTGAGATGGGCGAACGCATCACTGGTGTCCCGGCTTCGCAGATCCGGGAGATCGCGGAAACGATGGCTAGGAACCGACCGGGAACGATCTTGTATGCACTTGGAATGACTCAGCATACGACGGGCGTGCAGGGAATCCGCGCCTTTACCATCCTGCAGCTCCTTCTCGGCAATTTAGGCAAGCCTGGGAGCGGCGTCAACGCGCTCCGCGGTGAGCCAAACGTTCAAGGCGCTTGCGACATGGGAGTGCTCAACAACTATTTGCCAGGCTACCTGGATTACCCGGCACATACAGAACCGACCCTCGAGGCCTATACCAAGAAGAACGGGACCGGAGACCGCCGGTTCATGATCAATATGCTTAAGGCGTTCTTCGGAGATGCGGCGACGCCAGAGAACGACTTCGCCTACGCTTGGCTGCCGAAGCGAAGCGCTTCGAAAAACTACAACACGTTGGGCATCTTCGAGAGCGCCCTCGCGGGGACGATGAAGATGCTCTGGATCATTGGGCAGAACCCCGCCGTCACGACGCCGAACCTAAACCTAACCTTCGATGCGATGGCGAAGATTGAGACGCTCGTCGTCCAAGAAATATGGGAGACGGAGACAGCTGCATTCTGGAAGCGTCCTGGAGTCGACCCGAAGTCGATTTCGACCGAAGTCTTCCTGCTGCCTGCCGCCTTCTTCATGGAGAAGAATGGCACGATTACCAACTCAGGTGGTCTCGTGCAATGGCGAAATGCTGCGGTCAAACCGCCGGGGCAGGCCAAACCCGACGGCGAAATTGTGGACTACATTTTCCGGCGCGTGCGTGACTTGGTCCATGACACTAAAGATCCGAAGGACGAGATTGTGCGAAAGGCCTTCTGGACCTATCTCTCCGCCGAAGATGTGCTGCGCGAGATGAACGGGTATGCGCTGAAGGACAATTCGGTCTCTGGCCTCAAAGCTGGCGACCTCATTACAAAAGTGGCAGACCTACAACCCGATGGCTCAACTTCTTCCGGAGCATGGATCTATGCCGGGATTTTCTCGGGCGGCGTGAACCTCTCCAAGCGCCGCGATTCGCAAACCGATCCCGGCGGACTGGGGCTCTATCCCAAGTTCGCCTGGACTTGGCCAAACAACATGCGCGTACTCTACAACCGGGCTTCGTGCGACCGAAATGGCAAGCCCTATCCGGGATCCAAACCGATTGTGTGGTGGGACGAGAAGGCCAAGCGGTGGACGGGGTACGACGTGCCCGACGTACCGAACCTGACTCAGGGCCCCGACACTCCCAACGGCCAGCGCGCCTTCCACTTGAATCCGGAAGGAGTCGGTCGCCTGTTTGCGGCGGTCTATAAGGATCCGGATCTTTCCTTCGATGAGAAGGGCCGAGACAGCCCGGTTCCTCGCGATGTGGGCTATGTACCCAAGGATGGTCCGCTGCCCGAGATGTACGAGCCAGTCGAGAGCCCAGTGGACAATGTGTTGCACCCCAGGGTAAAGCACAACCCGATTCTCAAGTATCCACGGGTGAAGTCGCACCAGCCGATCGGCACGGTCGAGGAGTTCCCGTATGTTCTGATGACTTCTACTGTCGCAGAGCACTGGTGCGGGGGATCCTCGACCCGGAACATCCCGTGGTTGAACGAGCTAGTGCCGGAGCCAGTGCTCGAAATACCGGAAACTCTCGCCAGGAAGCTTTCGATCAAGACAGGCGATTGGGTAAACGTTCGTTCGGCGCGCGGTGAAGTACTAGTGAAATCGTTGGTCACGCCTCGGATGCAACCCCTCAAAGTGGACGGCCGGGAGGTCACGGTCGTCTGGATGCCTTACAACTGGGGATTCAAGGGGCTGTCGAAGGGGCCAAGCGTAAATCACATCACGATTGATGCGACTGATCCCGGGGCGGGAACTCAAGAGACAAAAGCTTGTTTGGTGAACGTTGTCAAAGTCCAAACAAAGGCGGCAAACGGCCGCGCAAAGAGTGAGGTCGTGTGAGCCAGGAACCGAATACGACCATCATCAAGGCCACTCTGGTCGACACAACCAACTGCATCGGCTGTCGTGCGTGCCAGGTAGCCTGCAAACAATGGAACGATCGTGAAGGGGAGCAGACCGAACTGCAGTCTAGTCCATTGGACTTTCAAAACCCTGCCACGCTGAGCTCCAAGACCCTCACGCTTATCAGTTTCCATGAAATACCGGACGAGAATGCCCCCGGGTCGCTACGATACATCTTCAGCATGAAGCGCTGCCTTCATTGCCTCGAGCCGGCTTGCGCTTCGGCTTGTCCGACAACAGCTTTGACAAGACAGCCCGATGGACCCGTCACCTACGACGCCAGCAAATGCATCGGTTGCCGCTATTGTGTCTGGGCGTGTCCTTGGGGCGTACCCACGGCAGAATGGGATTCGCTCGCGCCAAAGATTCAAAAATGCACCCACTGTGCCGACCGCACCGACCAACCCGCTCCGTTGGCTCGGAATGGACAGGCTCTCAGCGCTGATGAGCATAAGAGTTATTTAGCGGACGTCGTTACTCCAGCCTGCGTGAAGGCATGTCCGGCTGACTGCCTACGCTTTGGCGATCGCGACGAGATGCTCCGCGAGGCGCGCAGTCGCATCTCCAAGCGCCCGGACAAATACGTGAATCACATTTACGGCGAAAACGAGGCTGGCGGCACGAGCGTACTGTACTTGGCCTCGGTCCCCTTCGAAAAAATCGGGTTCCCCGACGTTGGCACAAAATCCTATCCGGGTCGTTCAAGGCTCGCTTTACATGCGGTTCCCCCCGCCGTGATAGCCGTGGGTGCGATCCTGGGTGGCATTTTTACTTTCTTGAAGCGTCGGACACTCGCAATCGCAGGAGGAGCGCGCCTCTCGGAAAACGTGCCTACCCCTCACCTTGAATTTGAGCCTCTGAAAGAAAAATTGCTCACTCCGTTCAATTGGATGCTTCTGGCTCTTATGGCGTTTGGGGCCATTTCTCTGATTGTGCGGTTCGCTCTTGGATTGGGAGGTAGCACGCATCTTTCTGACACCTATGCCTGGGGATTGTGGATCGTTTTCGACCTTGTCTGGATTGCCGTGGCAGCAGGCGCTTTCGCAACGGCCGGCATAATCTACGTGTTTCAACGCAAGGATCTGTACGCGATGGGTCGTTCTGCTGTCTTAATGGGTCTGTTGAGCTATTCGTTTGTGATGGTAACGCTTATAGCAGATCTCGGTTTGCCCTGGAATTCCTATCAACTCGGGCTGCAGGCGCCCGAACAGTCGGCCATGTTCGAGGTGTCCTGGTGCGTCGGCCTCTATGTCACCGTGCTGCTGCTCGAATTCCTGCCTGTGCCTTTGGAACGATGGGGACTGCAGAAGGCGATGGATCTCTGTAAGCGCTGGTCCGGGGCGTACGTGGCATTCGCTCTTACCTTGTTCGTGTACCTTCTCTCCCGGTCGCTGGTCTACACCGCGCTGGCAGCGGCTCTATTCACTTTCCTCGCCTGGTCTTTCCGCGCCTGGGACAAGAAAGCGGAACCGATCATGTTGGCTATCGCAGCAGTGACGCTCTCCACCATGCATCAAAGTTCGTTGGGCTCGCTGTTCCTCCTGATGCCGGACAAACTCGCTCCGCAGTGGTGGTCTCCCGTCATGCCTGTCTCTTTCTTCTTGTCTTCGATTGCAGCGGGCACATCGCTGGTGATTCTCATCGAGATGTGGATCGCAAAGGCATGGAGACGGAAGCTTCCAATCGTGCAGTTATCGGCGATAGGACAGATTTCCTGGTGGACGCTCCTGGTTTACCTTGTCTTTCGACTCGGCGACATGACAATTCGCGGAGAATTCTCCGGTGCGTTTTCTGGGAGACTTGGCTTACTGTTCGCTCTCGAGATCCTGATCGGCGGCGTCGTTCCGTTGGCATTGCTCGCGCGACGTTCGTTGCGAGCGCAGCCGGGGTTACTTTTCCTTGGCGCACTGCTTACCACGCTCGGCGTTATTTTTAATCGAGTGAATGTCGTGCTGCTAGCTATCAATTTGAAAGGGCCAATGCCGCAGATCGCTCCTTCGTCTTACACGCCGACGTTATTCGAATGGGGCGTGTCCGTCGGCCTCATCGCCGCCACCATTTTCCTCTTTGGGCTGGGCGCCCGGCTCTTCCCACTTCTCCCAAAACAGGAGCCGGATAGGGCGCCAGTTCCATGACTCGAGAGGATTGGCTGGCGCGCCATCCTTATCTGCGATCGGTCGCAGATTTCCAGATACGGGTCGAGACGGCGGTGTCCGTCGTCCCTATTCCTGACACTGCCAAATGCCATTGGGACGAATACCTCGCTGAGTTTCTTAGTGGCGTGCCCCTTCTGCGCAGCCCGGGAATGGCGATCGATCTTCGGCCGGCAGAAGAAATCATTGCTGATATGATCCATGAGCTGGCCTCAGGAGCACTGAAGCATCCACACGACAAACAGATTGCCGCTCTAGCTGCCGATCTGCGGGAGGAGCAGAATAGCCGGAACCGCGTTTTGGGATGGCTACTTCATGAAAAAGAGCTCTCGCCCAAGCATCCTGGCCTGCTCCGCTACCTGAGCTGGACGGCACTCCGGCGTTTTCTCCGCCCCCTCGTAGAAGTTTTCGCCGGGTGGCGCGATGAAGAGCGATGGCTGCGTCGTTATTGCCCAACTTGTGGATCTCTTCCCGCCATGGCGCAATTGGTCGAAATGGATTGCGGACGGATCCGCCTACTCTCATGCGGCTGTTGCGGCACTCGATGGCGCTACCAACGCACCGGATGTCCTTTCTGTGAGAATGATAATGACCGTCGACTGCCAGTGCTCACCATCAAAGGAGAAAACGGCTTGCGAATCGACTGCTGCGAGGCGTGCGGTGGCTATCTCAAGACGTATGAAGGGCGAGGACACGAGTCATTTCTGCTGGAAGACTGGACTTCACTTCATCTCGACATCATTGCGCATGACCGCGGACTGAAGCGGTTGGCTTCTTCGCTCTACGAACTTTAGGCATCGCGCGAAACAGCACGATTCACTTTTGAGGATCGCTTTCGACGCATGGGGTCGCCTCGTTTTGTTTCGAGAATAGATCAGAACGATCGACACACGCGGAGAAGTCAAAGGCGCCGGGTGCACCTCATGCGACCGGATGGTTTTGCGGGGTCAACCGGTCAGCGCAACACTTGCGCGAGGCCTACTGCCCGGAGTTTGAAATCCCGGAATTTTTCTTGGGCATTGGTTTAGCTGCAGAGAAATCATGTCCAGTCAAGACAGCGTGTAGCCGGAGGGGCCGTTTCTTTTCGGCGGGTATTGACGCAGCAAGCGGTTGATGTTTTCGTTGGCTCCTCACTGTCAGGGGCTTCGCGAATCACAGAAGCAAATTTTCACATTCCCTGCCGCGTGGCGCCAACAGACAGTGAATCGATGTATGTGACCTGTCCAATGCGCTCAATTGTATGCAGCGACTCTCCCGCTTTCCAGCGGCGCCACACATCAGTCCGCTGCCGCGCGGAAAGTTTCTCGTATTTCCCATGCGTCACAGACACCACCTCGATAGAAAGAGTCACATCGGGTGGTGTTGCACCGACCAGTTGAATGCACCCGACTAACCGGCAGTCGGCCGTTCGTAACGCGGCTGCTTGCGTAACGACGACTTTTTCTCGATGAGATCCTTAGGCCACGGCTGGTATTTTTGCTAGGCGACCGCGGCACCCTTGCAGGTCACAATTTATCCGCAAAATTTATTTGGCCTGGAGGCTCCCAGTCAGCAACTCCAGAAGTGCGGCCCAAAGGAGGCAGTTGATGGTGAGACAACTTCTACGAATTGCGCCGGTTTGCTTTGCAATACCTCTTCTGGCCCAATCCCCAGCAGCGGCCAGCCAAACATCAGCCCCTACTACCGCAAACCAAACCGGTGCCGCAGCTTCTCCAGCTAAGAGCATTGGCATGTACGCGTACCCGAAGAACCAGCAGAGCGCAGATCAACAACGGAAGGACGAAAACGATTGCTTCGCTTCAGCCAAGCAACAGTCGGGAATTGATCCGCAGGCTCCGCCCCCAGCACCCAAGACTGAAGAGCAAAAGAAAGCAGAGCAACAGGCAGCTGCGGACAACGCCAAGCAGGCAAAAGGGGGTCGTGTAAAAGGCGCCGCCAGGGGAGCAGCCGGAGGCGCCGCGATTGGGGCAATTGCCGACGATGAAGCAGGTAAGGGAGCCGCCGCCGGAGCCGCTGCCGGGACCATGGTGGGTGGTGCAAGACAAAGACGAGCTAATAAAGCATCCAAACAGCAGGCTGCGCAGGCCACTGCCCAACAACAGCAGCAGCAGGAAGCTCAAGCCAATGCCACGCACCAACAGGGCATGGACGCATTCAAGCGAGCTTTCTCTGCGTGTATGGACTCTCGCGGATACTCCATTAAGTAACGGACCTGGCCGTCGCGCGAGATGAACGCACCAGTCGTCCATGTGGATTTTCACTTTTCCGATTACCTGACTTATTGAGAGTCAGCCATGCGGCCGAGAAGGCAGTCACGGGTCTTGCCGACAGCCCTTAACGCACGGTAGCGGCAGTCCTGCGGGAAACTTGATTAGTGCGGGAAAAGTCGCTGAGATTATCCTAGCTGGACCACCATTCCTCGTTGTCCAGCCCCTTCATTGCCACAGGATCCGAAACTACCGAATTCTTAAAATAGGATCTACGTAATCCCATAAATAAATTGAATAAATTAAGAATTAAGTTCAAGCCGCAAGTGCGGTGACCCACAGGCGCAATCACTGAAACACGTGGGTTAGCAGAGCGATTTGTACGCAGTGCGACCTATTGCACTTTGGCATGAGGGTTGCAAATAGTGTGTAAACAGGTTCTTTTCCTGATTTTCGTGAATATGACTTTTGTAGTTCAGCCCAAATTCAACGTGCCTCAGAAGTCTGGAAGGTTTCGGAGTATCCGGGGTTGGACAAGCAAAGGCGCATTCGAAAGATTTCGACGGAGGCAGGTATGAAACGTCCCAGATTGTCTTCAATGATGTGGTCTTTCCTTTCCGCGATTCTGTTGATGATCGCGCCGACAGTATCAGCTTCACCTACCGGAAGCATCGCCGGGTCCGTAAAGGATGCAAGCGGCGCGGTGATATCGGGCGCGAAATTGACGCTCATCAACATGTCTACCAACGCTCAGGAAGAGGCCGTCAGTGACAGCAATGGGGACTTTCAGTTCCTGCAACTGACACCCGCCGTGTACTCCCTGCGAGTCGAAGCTGCCGGGTTCAAGAGAGCGGCGGTGAACGACATCGTAGTCCAGGTCGACCAGATCACGCATCTGGACGCTACCCTCCAGGTCGGTAGCGTTGCTGAGACTATTGAAGTGACTGGGACTGCAACTCCATTGCTGGAAGCTGATCGGAGCACATTAAGCAACGTAATTGAGAGTCAGGTCATCTCGAACATGCCGTTGAACGCCCGCCAGTACCTGGACTTGGCTTTGCTAACTCCTGGCGTCTTACCGTCATCCGCGGGAACTCAGGGTGGCGGCTTCAATGTATCCGGAGCCCGCTCGCAGTCCAACATTTTCCTGCTGGATGGTGTCAGCAACATGGACACGCAAATCAATTCCGCGCTTGGCAATTTTCGCATCACCGATGCTGTGCAGGAGTTTGCGGTACAAACCAGCGTGGCCACCGCGGAGTTCGGTCGTGGCACCGGCGGACAGGTGAACATTGTCACCAAGAGCGGCACCAATGAGTTTCATGGAACGGCTTTCGAATACCTGCGCAATTCCGTGCTGGATGCGGCGGATTTCTTCACCAATAAAAACGGCGGCACGAAGAATCCGTTGCACCGCAACCAGTACGGCGGAACGGTTGGTGGGCCAATCCTCAAGGATAAGCTGTTCTTCTTTCTTTCCTACGAAGGCTTCCGCCAAGTAGCTCCGACAGTCAGCCTGACCCGCGTACCGACAGCTGCTGAACGCGCCACGGTCACCGACCCCATCTCCAAATCCTTGCTGCAATTTTGGCCGGCTCCCACGAATCTCAACGCGCCTGCGGGAACCAATAATTTCATCGCCAACGTCCGTGCCACAACCTTCGACGAAACCGGTCTGGCGAAAGTGGACTACAATTTCAGCCAAAAAGATCATCTCTCGGGACGATGGGCTCAATATGGCGGCACCGTGTTTACGCCTGGTGCGTTGCCACTGCAGGGAGGCAATGCCAACTCGCCGGCCAGTGACTCGGGCGTCATCGATTACACGCATGTCTTTTCTGCGCGCCTGCTCAACGAACTTCGCATCGGCTTCTCCCGCAACAAAACTTTTATCACCGTGCAGGACTCCGGTTTTGACGCCTCCAAGATCTTTGTTGATGGGGCGGGGAATCCACTTCCCGGCATAGTACAGGCCAGCTCCAATCAACTCGATTCCGGCCTGCCGACCATTGGCGTTAGCGGCGGATTCGCACCCTTGGGGGGCACGAGCAACTTGCCCCAAGGCCGTATTACAAACACTTATGAAGCCTATGACAACCTCTCCTGGATCGCCCCGTTCGGCGCTTCCAGACATTCTTGGCGGATGGGTGTCCACATTCGCCGGGAGGATGCTCGGCGGTTCCTCGATGGTTCTGCCCGCGGCCAGTTTAATTTCTCCAACTTCGCGGACTTTGCTGCCGGCAATGTCAATACCGCGACGCTCCTATTTGGTTCCACCTTGGCGTACTGGCAACGGTATCCTGTGGACCTCTACTGGCAGGATACATACAAGGTGAAAGACAATCTCACCTTGAACTATGGCGTCCGCTACGAATATCCTTCGGCCATCCACCAGGTTCGAAACCAGGCCACCAACTTCATCCCCGGAGTCGGCCCGGTTTTATTGGGCAGCGATCAGGTTCTCTCCATTGATACGACTAAGAGCGGTCCATCTTCTTTTTTCTTTACCAAGGCGCCCTTCACACTTTCCGACTCCGGGACAAATCCAGACAAGAACAACTTCGCTCCCGTGCTCGGTTTTGCCTACACCCCGCGCTTTGCCCAGTCCGCGTTTGGCAAAGACAAGACCGTAATCCGTGGCGGATTCCGAGTGGGTTATGACGAGATTTTCAACAATATTCCGGCGAATATGGCGCTAAATGCGCCGTTCAATCTTACGACCACGCAGGTGGCCGGTACGACGCAGCCTGGCAAATTCTCTTACGCGGTCGGGCTCAATCAAAATGTTCCTCTTGTGAAGAACATTGGCCAACCCAATCAGGTCGGTTTGGTCGGCTTGAATTCGGAAGACCAAAACATTCGTAGCGCTTACATCTATCAATACAGTCTGGGAATACAGCGTCAGCTTGGGAATGCATTTTCTCTTGAAGTTGACTACCAGGGCTCGACAGCTCACAAGCTCGGCTTGTTCATCGACCAGAATCAGCCCACCGTGGTAGTGAACGATCCCACCAAGCGCGGGAACGTGTCTCCCAACACGCAGATCTTCCCGAACCCGTTGTTCGGCTCCATCGGAACTGGCGTGGACATCGGCAATTCCAACTACAACAGCGCCGTCGCCATCGCCAGGTATCAGACGCGGCATGGTATTTACTTCGAAGGTTCCTACACCATCGGAAAGTCTATCGACGATGGCTCGTCGTTCTTCGGCTCGACCGGGGAACGGGGCGGGCTTGACGACCGCAACAATCTCGCCCTAGATCGTGGCCCATCTTCCTTCGATATCCGCCACCGCGCTGTGTTCTCCTATGTGGTCGAGTTGCCCGTTGGGCCGGGCCACAGACTCCTTGGCTGGGACAACGGCGTGAACCGTCAGGTGTTTGGAGGCTGGCAAATCTCCGGTAACACCACCATCCAGACCGGCACACCATTCACGGTATTTAATGGCTCGGCCGACTTCAGCGGGTTTAACCAGTTTAATGATCGTCCCGACGTGATTGGAACTGGACCGCTTCACCAGGACAACAGCAATCCGGATGCGGCTTTCGACAAGACGTATTTCGCAAGCATGACTACAAATCCGCACCCGGGACGCCAGGGCACCTCCGGCCGCAATCAATACTACGGGCCGGGCTTGCAGAGTTGGAATTTCGCCACAACAAAACTCTTCCCGCTGCATACGGAAAGAGTCCACCTGCTCTTTCGCGCAGATTTCTTCAATTTGTTCAACCACACCAACTTCGCGAATCCTGTCGGGAGCCAGAGCAGCGGGAACTTCGGCAGAATTACGGCAACCGTCGGCAGCGCAACAGCCACGGCAGTTGGTACATCCGCAGGTGTGGTGGGCGGCGGACCGCGCGTGATCCAGGCGTCGCTGCGCGTGGAGTTCTGATCCGGAAACGCGGCTTACTCACACTTAAACGCTAGAGCCATAACGCCTGGCTGAGCTGGCAGCGATTACCAGGCGCTGAGGAATCCTCGTGTGGAGAGGGCGACACCTGCCCCATCCCAAAGACGAATGGTTCCTGGAATCTGCTTAAGCCGACGTACTGCCTCCGCCATCAGGAGTCTAGCGAAATGATCCTGCTTCTGATGATCCAACCCCGTGTCCTTTTCCAGCGTTGGCTTCGCAGCAGGTCTAACCCTTGGTTTGCGAAGATCCTTCTCGAAACGTGCCGCGATATCAAGTATTAGCTGTTCAAGACAGCCCGAGTTCATGGTCTCCCGCTGAGGTAGCATTGGCGACTTAAGCGTCGCATATCGACATTTGCCACTTCGATTCTCAAAATGGACAGTTGTCCCCGATGCGCGACCGGGCTTTAGTTCAGACCTTCGGCGAATCTTCATTGTGACGTGCGCGACGCCAAACACAACCCATCGCAAGTTGCGCTCACGCTCAATGTGAGACTGAGCGTCCGCGTTTGCCGCTTCGGATTTTCCGCGGCGCTCCACGGCGGCCAAGCGAACGGGTAGCCCAGTACTTTCGCGCCCCGCTCCAATTCTGCTCCTTAGAACAGTTTACATCGTCGTGCGATTCCGCAATCCTTGCCACAATGCGTGGGGGACATTTGCGCGCTTCCAGCCCCGTGTAAATGCTCCATAACACTAGGGGTGAATCTGATGCGTTTCCGTTCACTTCGCGCTGCAGGTTTGTTCAGTTTGCTTGTGCTTGCGTTGATGGCCAATGGGAGAAAACCCATTGCCGCGGCGCAATTGGCGCAGCCCAGAGTGTCTCCGAGCGCGGCTCTGAGCGTCTCGCCGGTGTCCGCCCAAGCGGGCGAACCGGTCACGCTCACGTGGTCATCGACGAACGCCACATCGATCACTTTGGAGCCCTCGGTGGGCGCCGTCGCGCTAAAGGGCTCAACGACAGTAAAGCTTTCTCAATCGACAACGTACACTCTCACCGCCACGGGTCCGGGGGGCGCGGCTCATGCTAGCGCCCAAGTCACAATCACTCCCGCCCCCTCTCAGGCTGCCGCCCAGAAGCCTACCCAGGAAGAGATCTCGTCCGACCAACAGCAGATGCGGGGCCTCGACGAACAGATCCAGGAGATCAAGTCAGACTCTCTCCGCATGGCGGCAGAGCTGAGCCAGCTTGAAGAGAAACTGCTCTACCCGTCAGGGACGCAAGTGGCGATCTTCATCGAGCTCGCCAAGGGTGACACATTGCGCCTCGACGCGGTGCGGCTCCAAATCGACGGCCAACTCGTCGCGCACTACATCTACAGCGCTAAAGAGCTCCAAGCCCTGCGCAAGGGCGGAGTGCAACGAATCTACGTCGGCAACGTGACGACAGGGGAGCACAAACTAGAAGTGCTTGTCGACGGCAAGCTCGAGGGCGGCGCGGACTTCAGCCGCACGGAACAATTTACTTTCCGAAAGGAAGTGAAGCCAAAGCTGGTCGGGCTGACCCTGGCCGGGCCGCGTTCCGGCAACACTCCGATCACTCTTGGAGATTGGTAATCGATGCGAGCGGCTCGCCAACTCGTCGGACTCGCCCTAGCGTTGGGCCTTGTCGCCTATCCAGTTACTGGCGGTGACTTGAGGGACCTATATTTCGGCGAGGCGCTCTATCACGCCTATCAAGGGCAGTATTTCGATGCAATCCAGCGGCTCGACACCGAACTCGCCCAATACCGCGTTCTGGATGAGCCCAAACTCGATACGTTTCACTATCACGTCAACGAGGCTGAATTTTCGGTCGGCGACTTCGAACTTGACTACCGCATGAGTCAACGCGCAGGGCGCGCTATCAAGGCGGTGCTCGAAGGCGCAGTCGATGAGGCGGTAAGAAACGAGGCCGCGTTCAGGCTCGCCCGGATTCACTTCCAGAAGGGGCAGTTCGATGATGCGCTTCAGGACCTGGCGCGCATAAAGGGCACGGTGCCTGAGGAGATCAAGGGTGACCTCGAGTTCTTGCGGGCAAACGTCTACATGGCCACAGGTCAGCCGGGCGAGGCTGCTAAGTTGCTCGCGCAGCAAAAGAGCGATGAACGGCTGGCCGGCTTTGTCGCCTACAACCTTGGCATCGCGTTGTTGCAGGCCGGCCGGCCACAGGAAGCGATCGAGCAATTGGATAAAGCGGGCCAGTTGCCGGCCAGCGATCCTGCCAGTCTCGCGATTCGCGACAAGTCGAATCTGGTGCTGGGCAGCATGCTGTTCGAATCTGGCAATTTTGACCGGGCCAGACAGTCACTGGACCGTGTCCATCTCGAGGGGCCTTTCTCCAACGAGGCACTGCTGCGGGCAGGCTGGGCCGAGGCGACGGCCAAGCAATATGACCGCGCGCTCGTGCCCTGGAACATCCTGGTGGATCGTGAGCCGACGGATGCGGCGGTTCAGGAAGTCATTCTCGCCGTGCCGCATGCGTACGCCAGTTTGAAGCTATACGGCCGCGCCGCGGTTCTCTATGGCCACGCGCTCGAGATCTTGAGCAACCAGATTGTGAAGGTCGATGCATCGATCCGCAGCGTCCGGGAGGGACAATTTCTCAATGCATTGATCCGGGAGGAAAGCCGCGAGGACGAAACCTGGGTCATCCGACTGCGCAACCTGCCCGATGAGCCGGAAACCTACTATCTGATGGAATTGATGGCATCTCACGACTTCCAAACCGCATTGCACAACTACCTCGACCTCGAGGATCTGCATTCGAGGTTCATCGCTTGGAAGACAAGCCTCGATGCTTTCGACGATATCATCCGGCTGCGTGGACAGAACTATGAGCCGCTGCTTCCCCAGGTCGACTCGCAGTTCCGGGAACTGGATTCGCAGATCCGCTTGCGACTCGAGCAGCGCAAACATCTCGCCGAACGTCTGCAGACGATGCTGACTGCGCCGCGGCCGGAGTATCTGGCGACTGCGGAAGAGCAGACCGCTGGCGAGCGCATCGCACGCATTGAAAAGCAGCTCGGCAACTCTAACGACTCCGAATCGCTCGTGCTTCAGCGTCGGGCGGCTCACCTGCGCGGCGCGCTCACATGGCGGTTAGAAACCGAGTACAACAACCGGCTGACCAAGGCCTACGTACACCTGAACGAATTGAAGGCGCCTCTCGACGCTCTCAATCAGCGGTATGAAGCTTTCGTCAGGGTGAGGCAGGCGGCGACGCACAGTTACGTTGGATACGACGTCCAGATAGCACGGCTCCGCGAGCGCGTCGACGAGGCATTGCAACGTGTCGACGTCTTGATCGCCCGGCAGGGACACATGATTGAGACTGTTGCCATCAATCAGCTCGAGGCCCGCCGGGAACGACTGACGGCCCAGCAAACCGAGGCCCGCTTCGGCGTCGCCGATAGCTACGATCGGGCCACGCGCGCGCAGTCTGACGGAGGGGGGCATTGATGCCTCGCTTCGCCATTCCGTTTGTGATCGCGCCGGTGGTCTTGGCCGGCTGCGCGGCGCGCCCCATCAAGCCGGTGGCCACGACGGGGACGCTGGCTGAGTTGCGGAACGCGCGTCCGGACCTCCAAGAAGTGAAGGTCGAACAGGGCCTCGATCAGGCTATGGAGCAATACCGTCGCTTCCTTCAGGAGGCACCGGAAACGGCGATGACTCCGGAGGCGATGCGGCGCCTGGCCGATCTGCAACTCGAGAAACAGTTCGGGATTCGCGCCGGCAACTCCAAGCCGCGGGAAATGGCGGCTCCGAAGCCGGCCCCCGTACTAGTGGGCTCGCGGGCCAATAGTCCTAATCCTGCCACGGCAGCTGGCAGCGCAAGTTTGCTGGAATCGGATCAGGATTTTGAGCGGCGCACAACAGCGGAGGGGGGAAATCTGGCGGGCAGCAACGCCGTCGCAGATACCGAGGGCCCACTCGAGGCGATTGCTCTCTACAATCGCTTGCTTACCGAGTACCCCAGTTACAAGAACAGCGACCAGGTTCTCTATCAAATGGCCAGGGCGTACGACGAGCTCGGCCGCACCGAAGAGGCTATCCAGACAATGGAGCGCCTGATCAGCGCAAACCCGCATTCCTCTCACCTCGACGAAGTGCAGTTTAGACGGGGCGAGTACTTCTTCACCCGCAGACGTTACCGCGACGCCGAGAGCGCTTATTCGGGCATCCTCAAACTGGGCCCTGCCTCCGAGTTCCACGAGCTCGCTCTCTATAAGCTCGGATGGACGTTTTACAAGCAGGAATTCTACGAAGAGGCTCTGCAAAAGTATATCGCCCTGCTCGACTACAAGGTGTCGATCGGTTACGACTTCGATCAGAAACATGATGAGGACAGCGATCGACGTGTCGCGGATACATTCCGAGTGATCAGCCTGAGCTTCAGCAATCTCGGCGGGCCGGAGACCCTCCCGGAATTCTTCTCCAAGTTTGGGAATCGCTCTTATGAGGACCGCATTTACTCCAGTCTCGGTGAGCATTATCTCGGCAAGCTCCGCTACGACGATGCGGCGAAGACTTACAAGACTTTTGTGGCGCTTTATCCGTTTCACCGTGCCGCTCCGCGCTTCAGCATGCGCGTCGTGGATACTTTCACCCAGGGCGGGTTTCCCAAGCTCGTACTGGAGTCGAAACGGGAGTTTGCTTCCAAGTACGGCCTGAAGGCCGAATACTGGCGACACTTCAAACCGGAAGAGTCGCCGGAAGTACTGGCTTACCTGAAAACAAACCTGAAAGACCTCGCGACGCATTATCACGCCGAGTATCAGAACGCAAACGATGCGAATGAGAAGCTCGCGAATTATCGCGAAGCAAGCCAATGGTACGGAGCGTACCTTGATTCCTTCCCGAAGGAGGCTGATTCGGCCTCCGTCAACTACCGGCTTGCGGACCTGCTTTTGGAGAACAAGGATTTCGGCGAGGCGGCCAAACAGTATGAGCGCACGGCTTATGGATACGCGCCGCATCCGCAGTCAGGAGCTGCAGGATACGCTGCGATCTATGCATACCGCGAACAGTTGAAGGTTGCCGACAAGAAGCAACAGGATGCGGTCAAGCGCGATACAGTCGCAAGCTCGCTCAAATTTGCCGACACATTTCCGCAGGACGAACACGCCGCGGCAGTTCTCGGAGCAGCCGCCGATGACATGTATGAGATGAAAGACTACAAGGCTGCCATTGAGGCGGACCAGCGTGTCATTGATAAGTATCCGCACGCGGAGGCGTCGATCCGGCGTTCCGCGTGGATTGTAGTTGCTCATAGCTCGTTCGAACTCGCACAGTACCC
>DASSIO010000178.1:0-3453 GCA_035691825.1 Terriglobales bacterium
TTGTTGGTCCAATCGTTTCCTACCAGTAGGAGGACAAGCTCATCCTGCCGAAACTGGCGCTTCGCACGCGCACCATCGCGCCGGGCCAGGCGGGCCAGAGGTGAGAATTGCGAAGTGTCGACACCGTTGGGAATCACAGCGACGTCTTGGCGATCGAAATGCTTTGCAAGCAGCCCTGCGGTGCGCTGCGAAACGGCGGCAACCGCAACGTTGCGGTCCGAATAAAGGCGTTTCTCAAAACGCGCAAGCATTCCGTAGTAGGCTCGGCGGTGCAGCTGTCGTAGAAAGCCTCTCCGTGTGGGGACCGCGTTGCTTTCAGTAAGCAAAAGTTCATGAAGCCGGTGAAATAGCGCGTGCACGAGAATGACATCGGCATCAGCGCAATTGATTCCCGGTGACAATACGAGATCGAAGGAGGCGCCACGAAAGCGGCGATGCGCCCAGCGCCAAACGCGGTTCAGATAAAACCAGGAGAAAAATTGCGACAGTTGCAGCCCAGGTACGGCAGGAACCCTATGCCAGAAAATGCCCGGCGTGTTGGCGGGAAATGTCCGCGGCGTGCTCTGCAAAGGTAAATCTGCGACGCGCTGAGAATAAAGATGGATTTCGCACTGGTAGTCGCGCGCAAGGCGCTCGAGCAGTTCGGCCAGGGCGCGCTCCGTGCCATGGCGGCGGTCCACGAAAGGGGAAACGACCGCGAGGCGCAACTCAGCGCATCCAGACTTGCTGCAGCTGCGCGCCCGGTTGGGCGGCGCCAAATTGTGTTGAAAGCGCAAGGGTCGGCAGGCGGAATAGGATCCCCAAGAGCAGCCAGAGATAGGCGTTCATCAGAAAGTCTTCATACGCTGCCATTCCAGCAAAAGTGATGGGAACCAAAAGGAGCCCCGCATACCAGAAAATAACGAATGCAATCGGAAACCAGGGCGAACCCCTCACTTGCTTCACCACGCGCCACGCCGACAAGAGAATGGCAAAAGACATTACCAGCCAGAGGAGCAAACCGCCAATCCCCATTTCCACCACTAGCGTACCGAATCCGCTCTCCACTCCGTAGACCGGGGGCTGGGCATGAAAATACTTTGCAACATACTGGGTTCCAAGAGAAGTCGTGCCAATACCGTAGCCATAGGGCCAGCGCTCATAATTGAATGCCCCGAGGAAATTTCGTACGGGGTAATCCCAAGTCCGGTTTTCAAGTTGACTGGCCTCACTGGTGGGGGAAAGGGTCTCCTGATAAAAGGCTACGCGAGAGAGTAGCGCTTCCGGAAAAAGAAAAAACAGCAGGGCGATTCCGAGCACGACACCGGCAGTGGCGCGCTGCACGGCGCGGAGAACGCGAATAACCTCTCCCTGCCGCCAGGGAGCGCCCCAAAAAAAGGCGAGGCTGCCAATTAAGAGAGAGCCGCTGCTCCAAAGAACCACACCACGGGAAGAACATAGGGCGAGACCTGCCGCCGTAAGCGCGAGAACCACAAAAGCAAAATTCCTCCCGCGCTGGTGACGAAGCAGCAGATAGCCCACAAATCCGAAGACCAGCAGCCAGGCCACCAGCAAAAAATTCCCAAACCGTCCCGTGCTTACAAACACCGAGTTAGGACGGTAGAGAATCGCTCCGGAAATGGGCGCCACGCGGTAAAGCGTGCTCAATTCGCGAATCTCCTCGCCAAGGTTGGTTGGATTCAAGAATGTGGGGCCGATGATGGCTTGCGCGATGCCCAGCGAAACGATGACCAGAGCCAGAGACAGATTTACAAAGAAAAAACGGCGCAAATCCGCTTCCTCATTCAGGAGCGCGTAGCCCACAAAAAAAAGCGGAACATAGTAGAAGAACAGTTTGAAACCGAGGAGCCCGTAGACAATATGAGTGGACGCCGGATTAAAAATCTGTATGACCCCGAACCACACGAACACCAGCAAAGGCGCCAGAAACGGCGGCCGAATCGTGGCCACCTGCTTGCGTCGATAAGCCCGGAAGAAGGAGAGGTAAACTACGAGGACCAGAAAATCCTTCATGAAATAGATGGCCATGTTGTTGCCGAGGTATTTCCGGACAAAATCCTCAAACAACAGCCAGCCGAGGAAGAAATAGAGGCCCCGGCGCCAGTCGTTCAGGATCGCGACCACGACGGCGCAACCCACAAAGGCCATCGCAATGAACGCGAGGCCGGCAAGGTTATCTGTGACCACATAACCAGCGACCTTATACGCACCAATGACAAAGAGGAGTGCGAACCCAAGAATAGCTAGAGGACTACGCCGGAAATTGCCGGGGAAGTCCTGTGTCACGAGCTTCATGCTATACCCGCTCCGACCACTCTTTTTTCGTGACAGGAACTTGAGGGATAGCGAGGATATGGCTTGTCCACTCCCACTGCTCAATCCACTGAATCTGATAGCCGGAACTGGTGAGCAGTCCGGGAACGGGATGGCCCGCCACGTTACCATCAAAATGATGAAGCTCAATCAGCAGCTTGGGACGGCATCGGTCGATTATGTCTTTCGCTCCAAGGAGTGCCTCAAGCTCGGCTCCCTCCACGTCCAATTTAATTAAATCCGGCCGTATGTCCGAAGAGCTGCAAAATGAGTCCAAAGAAATAGCATGCACCAGGATCTGGCGGCCCCCACGGTCAAGCGTCAGAGAACCTTCCCCTGAATTTTCGGACTCGCTAGGCACAGCAAAGGAAATATCCTTTATGCAGGAATAGACCGCGTTTGGCAAAGCTTCAATCCAACTGATTTGGTTCAGCTGAATGTTTTTGCGCAGCAACGCAAGATTTTCGGGAACCGGTTCGAAGCAGAAAACCCGGCCGGTGGGACCAACGCACTTTGCAAAATATAACGAGTAGTATCCTATGTGTGCGCCAACGTCTATGACGGTCATGCCTTTCTTTACGACGTCTGCGACCACTTGACTTACATTTGGCTCCCAGGTGCCATAGACAAAGCTCCGATAGCGGCTCCAGTCGATATACATCCGATAGCCCTCAAGCGGCCCTTGGCATGCAAACACCTGCGACTCGGAAGCGTTCAAGCGATTGAGAAGGTTATGCGTCAGGGTGGCCAGACGATGAGGGTTGCCGGGCGATCCAATGATAGCTCTCCGTAGGGACGGAGGCACGCACGCAAGAACTCGAGGGATGATGCTTTCGAGCATGGGAAACCCATCGTAGCACAGGCGCCAAACTTCAATTTTATTGAAACTGCGAAGCCATGGTGCGGCGCGCTTTAATTGTGCTAGTCCGGGTCAGGGCCACGAGTTTCCAAATCCCTTGCAGGGACCTTATCTGGGGTACGAACTTCTCGGTAGACACGCGCGTGCCCATCGATCATAGCGCCAAAGGAGTAAGACTGCAGCGCGCGCTCACGGCCGCGCTCGGCTAAGCAGCTTCCGAGATCGGGCTCCTTGAGGATTCTCAGCATTGCTTTGGCCAGCGCTGCCGGATCGCCCGGGCG
>DASSIO010000179.1:0-14710 GCA_035691825.1 Terriglobales bacterium
GGCATTGCGAAGCACCGCTCCGCTATTGTCGGTGACGGTACCCAGAACGGTCGCGGCCGTTGAACTTTGCGCCCACGCCGAGCGTATTGAGAAGCAACAACAGAGTGCACATGCAAAAACGATGAACCAAAGGTTGCGAACGATATGGTGTGGTTGGTTAGCTTGGTTCTCGGAATTGCTACCAGAATTTCTTTGCATGTGCTCTCCTCCCAAAAACTTCTCAATTCGGTCGATTCATCCAGAAGCTGGGCTAGCGACACATCTGCGCCAGTGCTTTCTACGTAGCGCCTTCTCCAAGGGATTGGTTGTAGGAGTTGATCTTTGGATCTCTTGCCGGAGCGTGGCCCCGGGTCACCCCACGCAATGGTTGCCTATTGTCGACCATTTGGCAGGGGTGTCAATGCAAGATTTAAAGTCAGAGATGTTTTTGCTTTACGTTTGTAAAGTCCGTGACCTCAAGAGTCGAGGCCTGTAAAGAATTGTTGGTGCTGAGGCGCATATCGCTGCACTCTGGCAAGAATTCCCGCGATTACCTTGATCACCAGCCCCGGATAACGGCCGTGACTTTGCAAGCGCTTCAGGTTCGAATAGCATCGTCGCAAATGGACCGCCGCCGCCATCCCCGAATCACCAGCGCGCTGCCGGTAAGGATCTGGGGCGTGGACGCTAATTGCCGTCCTTTCATGCAGCTCGCCCGAGTAACCAACCTGAGTGACAATGGTGCGCAAGTCGATGGACTGCGGCATCGGCTGAAGGCTGGCGAGGTTGTGGACCTCCAATACAACAACGTGAAAGCGGAATTCATGGTTGTCTGGGCCGGCCAACACGGCACGCGATCGCAGGGCGAGTTGGGCCTGCAGTTGCTTCCGTCGCAACCATGTATCTGGGATTCCTTCCTGGAGCGCGCCTGCGAATTTTCTGGCAAAGGGTAGAGCTCTTATTCACTCCCAAGCAGTTAGGCAGATTCTTGGCATTCTAATTGCCCAACTGCGGTATACTTCGTCTCAGACCTGGGGTGCGCCTGAGTATTCTCCCGCTCACGGTTGCGCAAAACGCTCCAGTCGCCTTCATTCTTAACGGCTTCCCCGATAGATAAAGGTAGCGTTATGGCCGACACTGGCAAACTGCCGTCGAATTCCGATGGCCCCACTTTGCCCGGCATCAGGGATGCGAAAGCCCATCCTGTCCGGATAGGCTCGGGTACGGAAACTCCGCCTCCATCGTCCAGCGAGCTTACGCTTGGGGATGGCGCCGCGGCCAGCCCGGTGCCTATGTCTGACACTTCTTTACGCCTCGCTCAGCTGTTTCCTCCCGGAACAGTGCTTGCCGGACGGTACGAGATCCTGCGGGTCTTGGGCGAAGGCGGCATGGGCGCGGTTTATCAGGCTCGCGACCGGGAACTGGATCGGGTTATTGCGCTGAAAGTGATCCGGCCGGAGCTGTCGGGAAATCCCGCCATCCTGCAACGATTCAAGCAAGAACTGATTCTGGCCCGCCACGTGACCCATAAGAACGTGGTCCGCATCTTCGACCTTGGCGAAGCCGACGGGATCAGGTTCATCACCATGGAGTACGTGGACGGCGAGGATCTACGCACTGTTCTGAAACGTGACGGGAAGTTTTCTCCCAAGGCGGCGGTCAACGTTATCGAACAAGTTTGCCGCGCCTTGGAAGCCGCTCACGCCGAGGGTGTCATTCATCGCGATCTCAAACCGCAGAACATTATGCGTGACGCCCAGGGGCGCATTGTCGTCATGGATTTTGGGTTGGCGCGCTCGCTCGACAGCTCAGGAATGACCCAGACAGGCGCCCTCGTAGGCACTCTGGAATATATGTCTCCCGAGCAGGCGCTGGGCGCCGATCTCGATCAGCGCTCCGATCTGTTCACTGTGGGGCTTATTTTCTACGAGTTGCTGAGCGGCAAGACTCCTTACAAGGCCGATACGGCCATTGCCAGCCTAATGAAGCGCACTCAGGAACGCGCAGTCCCGCTTTCGCAAATTGATAGTTCCGTGCCGAAGGCCTTGAGCGACATCGTTGCTCATTGTCTGGAGCGCGATCCGATACATCGCTTCCCAAGCGCCCGGACAATTCTGCAGCAATTGGAAGCGTGGGATGCGAATCCGAACATCACTCCCTCGGCATTGGCGCGCATGGCGCCCCCCTCATCTCGCACGGTGCAAATCTCGCTGTCGCTGCCTCAGCAACGCGGCTGGCTGTGGGCTGCAGGACTGGCGCTGCTGTTGCTTCTGGCGCTCATGGTTCTCCCCCGCCGCGTAGGTCTGTTCCGTACAGCTGTCAAATCAAGCGTTGCGGCCCCCGGTATTCCTGACCTCAGCCGAGGGAAGTATCTTGCAGTGTTGCCGTTCCGTGTTGTGGGAGATGAGAAATCTCTCCGCTATGTCGCGGCTGGTCTGAATGAAGCACTTTCCGCAAAGCTGTTTCAGCTGCAGGAAGTCCATCTGGCTTCCAGCAGCGCGGTAGAAAAGTACTCCAACTCCACCGAGGCGCTTCCGAAAATCGCGCGGGCATTGGGGGTAAATCTTGTTCTTGACGGTATGGTGCAGGGAAGCGCTGACAAATTCCGTATTACTCTCGACCTGGAGGATATCTCGCAGGGCGGCCGTCTGTGGAGCCAGGAATTCTCGGGCTTACCCCAAGACCTGCTTACGATGGAAGATCAGGTTTATGGCTCACTGGTGAGTGCGTTGGAAGTAAAACCCAGCAACGAGGAACTGGCACGGGTCAACACTCACCCCACGGAAAATGTTACCGCTTATGACATGTATTTGCAGGGGCGGGATGCCTTGCACGGAAATCACGGGCCCAAGGAGACGCAAACCGCGATTCGCCTCTTCCAGGCGGCGCTGAATAATGACAAGAATTTTGCCCTGGCTTTTACCGGAATCGCAGACGCCAGCCTCCGCATGTTCAAGGATACGAAAGATGCGATGTGGGCCGAAAAGGCTCTTTTTGCCGCGCAGCAAGCAGAACGCCTGAACCCCGCGCTCACCGAAGTTCATCTATCTTTGGGAAGCGTGTACAGCGCCACCGGCAGGGCGAGCCAGGCCATCGTGGAACTGAAACGAGCGCTTGTTCTCGCGCCCAACTCCGACGAGGCATACCGCCGCCTTGGCGACGCGTATAAGGTGTCCGGCGAAAAAGCTGAGAGTCTCGCTTCTTATCAGAGCGCCGTTTCAGCCAATCCTTATTATTGGTATAACCACAATAACCTGGGAAGCGCATACTTACAGTTCGGTGACGCTGACAAGGCCCTAAGTGAATATCAGCGTGCGGCAGAGTTATCTCCCGATAATGCGACTGCCTTCGCCAATATCGGAGCTGCCTATTTCCGCCAGGGAAAGTGGGCCGAAGCGATTGCTCCGCTGCAGAAGGCGCTGGCCTTACAGCCAGACGGCGACATCTACTCGAATCTGGGAACGGCACAGTTCTTCCTCGGCCGCTACGACGAATCGGTCAAAATGTTTGAAAAAGCCGTCGCTCTCAGCCCGAAAAATGAGCAGCTCATGGGCAATTTGGCCGACGCCTACCGGGCTTCAGGAAGAAGCGCCGATGCGATCACAACCTATGACCAAGCCATTACCCTGGCTTACCATCAGCTTCAGGTAAATCCGCGAGACGCTGCTACTACCGGTGATCTTGCTCTTTATTACGCCAAAAAGGGCGATTCAGCACAGGCCATACAATACATTCGACAGGCGCGCACGATCGATTCCGCCGATTTGCAATTGATGTACCTGGAAGCCCAGGTCTATGCGCTAGCCCACAAGCCGCAGGAGGCGCTAAGAGCCTTGCGGGAATCCTTCCAAAAAGGATACTCCCCAGAAGAAGCGGAAAAAGACCCCGAGCTGGCGAGCTTGAAGAGTTTTGCCGCCTTCGCCAAGCTGATCAATGAGTACGAAAATAAATCCAGATAGCCAGCGCTACTTCGATTTTGCTGGCATAACTGCGTGCTTCATGCCGACAGCGGGAACCGACGTGTGAGTTGCCAACAGCCACTTCCCGTTGCTGTTCTTCAGCGTGACCACCCAGTTACCCTGGCCCTGTCCCTCGGCGCCGCTGGCGTTCGGAGTTTTTCCTGAATACGTTCCCTCGGCATAGGCAATATTGCCGCCTTGCAATGCTTTCATTGTCACGATGCTGTCCACCGTGTCGCCACGATCAATCATTCTCTTGATTTCGTTCTTAATGTCGCTGGAGCCGTGAAACGTGCCTTCCGCGTTGATGAACACTGCATCATCAGCATACCTGGACGCGACTTTGTCCGCGTCTTTGGCCTGGAAATCCGCTTTCCACTCGTCGGCCATCTTCTGTACTTCACCCTTGAAGCTTGCAGAAGCGGCGGTGTGGCCATGCATCGGCTTCTCTTTGGCTTCGGTTTTCGTACTCTCCTGAGCACAAACAATGCCGGCCAGTAGCAACAGGGTTACCAGCAGCAACGATTTCATAGTTGTGTCCTCCGGGTGGACGGAAAATTAGATTGGCTAGGAAACGGGGCCGCTTCGTGCGAGATGCACTCTACGCCTCGGGATGTTCGGTTGCAAGTTTGGCATTGTCTGTGCCAACTAAGGTTCAATGTTTTGCCCGGTCACAATCCCAGGAAGCTTCCGTTGTGCCATCTGCTGATTGAACGCTGGCAGATCACTGGTAAGGAAATTGTTAAAGGCCTGCAACGCCGATTGGTATTCCTTGTCAACCAGTTGCTTCTGTTCGAGTATGGCCTTGGTGGGCGCCTGATCGCTGTCTTCGAGCAGCCGGCGAATCGAGAATAGATGTTCGCGGACAACTCCGGGCTTGCGCAGGATTGATTCCTCAGCCTCCGGGTGACTCGTGATCTTCTCCTGTACGGCGCTGATCTGTTTCTGCAGTTGCTCGGCCGCTGACTTCACCGTTGCCTCGTCGGGCGTTCCTTTCACTGCCAGCTGCAGCGAACTGAGCTGCGATCGTACCGCATCAATTCGATTGAGGGCGATATCCAACTGAGACAACTCGTGTACTACCGATTCCGCCGCGGCATACTGTGCTTCGAGATCTGCGGCGGAAACGTGCACGCGAGGATCATTTACAACTTCGAATTTCTCGCTGCCCGTCTGACCGCCGATGCTTAACGTGGCGGTGTAAATTCCGGGCGGTACCAACGCTCCGGTTTTGGGTCCCTTGTTGAACTCTTTTCCGCCCTCCAACCGAACCGGTCCTTGCGAACGCAGGTCCCAGTAGATCCGATGCATGCCTGGCTGGACTGGCACCCACGGAGCCTTCGCCGCCTGCTCTTGTTTTTCTCCAGTGTCTTCGCCAGGCTTCACCTGGATCTGCTGGGCTTGCTGCGCCGATGCTGGAGGAGTAGCCGGTCGCGCCTCCTCCGATTCCGGTTTTTCGGCCCTCGCCGCGCTCGGCGGAGTACCGGCCGAGGTTATCGATGTCTCTTCGTCTGGCGGTTCTTCGCCAGGCTCTAAGTCGCGCATTCCCTCCATCGTGCGTACGACTTTGCCTTGGGCATCGGTGATGACTAATTTGCCCGGTTCCTTGATTCCTTCACCGACGTAGTACGTGATAGTTGCGCCATACCCAGGATTCTTCCCGTAGAAAGCTCCGTCTCCCAGCCACTCCACCTGAGACCAAGGCCAGAAACGCAAAGCCGGGCGAATGGGGAACAGGTGTTCAGTGGATTTTCCAATCTCTGGGGTGAACCGCTCTAGCGGAGTCAAGTCATCAAAAATCCAAATCGACCTTCCATGGGTTCCGACGATCAGATCATTTTCCTGCGGTTGAATTTTCAAATCATAAGCCGAGGCATTGGGCAGGCCCAATCCCATGAGATACCAATGTGTTCCATCGTCCCATGAGACGTAAACACCGTTCTCAAGGCCGGCGAAATACATGTGAGGGTTGTGACCGTCCTGGCGCACCACGTGCGCGTACACGTTTGCCGGAAGATCACCTGTCATTGATGTCCAGGTCGCCCCGTAGTCGTTGGTTCGGAACAGATACGGTTTGAAATCGCCACTGTAGTGACGATTGGCTGCGATCACGGCCTGGCCCGGGTTTTCCGGCGAGACGTCAATGCTCTCAATACGAGCCCATTCGGGCAGCACGGTAAATTTTGGCGAAATGTTCGTCCAGTGCGCGCCGCCATCTTTCGTGACATGTACCAATCCATCATCCGTGCCAACCCAAATAACATTGGGATCTTTCGGGGCCACCGTGATGGTGAGAATGGTGTCGTAAACTTCCGCCCCGGAATTGTCTTTGACTACTGGCCCGCCCGACGATTGCTGCTTGCTCTTGTCATTCCGCGTGAGATCAGGGCTGATCGGTTGCCAGCTGGTGCCGCGATCCTCGCCGCGAAAGACAACATTTCCTCCAGCGTATAGAACTTTGGCATCGCTCGGCGAGACTGCAAACCCGGCATTCCAATTGAAGCGATAAGGAAGATCGGCAACTCCGCCTCCAACGAAGCTGCGAGGATATGGCTCGATCTCATGCGCCTGCTGAGTGGCACGATCAAACACCATGAGAACGCCGTTCTGCGTGCTGTTATAGATCAGGTCAGGATTATCAGGGGCTGGCACCGCGTGTATGCCATCGCCCAGATTCAACGTGAACCAGTCCCGGTCGAGCACGCCCTTTTGGTCTGGAGTCGCGCTCGGTCCGCACCAGGCGCTGTTGTCCTGCAGGCCTCCGCACACCATATACGGTCGTTCGTTATTCGCGTACACGTGATAGAACTGCCCAATCGCGATGTTGTGCAGGAATGCCCAGTGCGCGCCATTGTCGCGCGAGAGAATCACGCCGCCGTCATTTCCCTCCATGATGCGGCCGCTACCTTGCGGGTCAATCCACATGGTGTGAACGTCAACGTGCACCTGCTTCGCGATCTTTTTGAAGGTCCGCCCCCCGTCGGTCGACTCCATCAGTTCATTGGAAAGTGCGAACAAGTGCTCCGGCGTCTTTGGATCAACCGCAATGCGCGAAAAATAAAAAGGACGGGCATCCGCCTCCTGGTCTTTGCTCACCAGATTCCAGTGCTCGCCCGCATCGTTGGTGCGCCACACGACCCCTTCATTGGAGCCCATGACTGCATACACGATGTTGGGATTGCTCGGAGCCACTGCTACTCCGATTCGCCCCACCGGATCTTTCGGTAGACCATGACCGTTTAAGCGCAACCATGTCTGGCCCTGGTCCGAAGATTTATAGATTGCATCCTCAGGCCCGCCATCGGAATAGCTCCAGGGCGTGCGCCGGAATTTGTAGGCCGCTGCATATAAAACCTGAGAGTTTTTCGGGTCAATCGCCAGATCAGAAACACCTACACCCGGCCCCAAAGAAAGGACGTGCTCCCAGGTATTGCCTCCATCTCTCGTACGATACACGCCGCGCTGCAGATCATCCGCCCAAGGACTGCCCATGGCGGCCACTATGACGGTGTTCGGCTGGTGCGGATCGATGACAATGCGAGCAATCTGGTAAGTACCGTTGAGCCCAACGTGCTTCCAATGCGCTCCTCCGTCGGTAGACTTATAAACTCCGTCGCCGAAGGATACGTCATTACGCGCCTTAGACTCTCCGGTGCCGATCCACACCACTTGCGGATTGAGCGGGTCAACCGCAATGTCGCCCACCGAAGCGACATGCTCATGCTGAAACAACGCCTTCCAGGTGGTACCGCCGTCTATCGTTCGGAAGGCGCCGCCGTCGGCTGTTCCCACGTAATATGTGAATGAATCCCCCGGCACGCCCGCCACGGAAGTTACGCGCCCACCGCTGATCGCCGGACCAATCTGACGGAACAAAATGCTCTTGGCCACCTTCATAGGCAGCAAGGTCCGGCCTTCATCGTCGGCGCTTTGCGCGCCCGCGGGACGCGCTGTCACGATCTGTGACGGGGGTGGCGAAAGCGCTGGCGGTTCCTGGCTGGGCGTCCCGGCCTCCTGCCGCGCGCTCTGCTTGCCTCGCGGAGCGTGTTGCTGCGCGCCGGCGCTCAGAGTTGCCATCAGAAACGCTGCAGTAAGGAGAAGGGAACTGACACGCATCGAAATTGTCATGTGGATTGAGGCTCGCAGGCTAGGAATTTGCCGTAACAGATTAGCGGCGTGACATGATTTCAGTTTTAGGGATCAATGTAAAGCCCGCACGGCGGCGTGGATGCCTCGTAGCACGATAGTGCCGGGCAGAGCAGGGTTGCGGTCTTCGGAAGGGTTACTGCTGGCCAGCCGACCGTTGCAGCACAATCTTGCTCCGGGAAGCTTCCAAGACGGCTTTCGGAACGCGTGTGACTCGATAATCGGAGTAGTCAACCGCCAGCACCGCCTTGCCGCCAAAACGCACATTGCTGGTCGAGTATCGATGGGCCGGCAGCCAGAAGTCGCCGATGTTCTGGTATTCAGTAGAGAGCTGTGCGTGGTTGATCCAGAATGAAGGATTCTTAACCGGCTGGCCTTCCAATCGCGACAGCGTGAAGTCTTGCGCATCCACCCATATTTTGCCGTCGCAGAGATACTTGCCTTTGCGCCGAGGCTTGATCTGGAGGACGTAATACGGTTTGCCATTGATTCGGTCGGTCCCCAAAAGAGAAAAGTCGTAGTTTCTTGGGCTGATCTCCGACTCGGCCGATTCACGCTGATCCTGGGCTTCGCTCTCCAAGAATTTGGGGAGTATGCGGTCCAGCAGGAATTTTGAACCACTCTGTGAAATCACGCGGAAGTGTTTGCGATCGGGAGCTACATACTCAGCTTCAACCTGCAGTTCTGCATGGTGCGTACCGCCGAAACCCTGATAGTCCAGACGATAGGTGCGATTGACAGAAAAGGCCTGCAGGGATTCGACTTGACGGGCGCGTGTCGCGACTAGATTTCTAACAATGGTGTCGGTTGCGGGCACGGGAGGCGAGTACTTCTCTTGTGCGTCGCCGATTCCTGCCGCAACTACCACAATGGCGAGCGCAACGGTTTTGTTCCTGTTCCACATCACTGTCACAAACCTTGCCAGCAGAACTACCGGACCGAGCGGCGCTTTCATCTAGGATGCAAATTGACGTGGAGGGGAGCGGTTCCAGCTCTCGTTTTTTCGGGAATTTAGGATGGGAAGAGAAATGGGCCTGAGCCGTTTTCCCTGTGCCTGCAACCTCAGGAGAACTGCCCCGGGAGGAGAACTGCCCCGGGAGGAGAACTGCCCCCGGGTTACGCAGTGGCCAGGTGGCCGCTAATTCGGCATTTCCGATTCCGGGTGGCTCAACTTGATCACTTGCCCGACTGGATAGTCCTCGACCCGAAGCGGCTTAACGGGATTCGCGTTGGTGATGGTCAGTACTTCGCCGCTATTAAGCCCGCGAACCACGAGGCATTGATCTTCTACGCTGAGCACTCGGTACGTCTCATCGAATATCGACATCGCCAGCCGCCTCCTTTGCATGCTTAGATGCGCGCGTGAGCCCGCAAGCGCGAAAAAAGTTCCTGACTACAGTCGGATGTGCCGCCCTGATAAAGCTTTATAGTCACAAGAACCCTGCCTTGACCTCAAAGTTTCTCCTGGAAATGGCACTCTTTGCGCCTCCGATCCGGGTATTTCGGTTTTTGGAATAAAACAAAGCTTTTCTGCAAAATGCGGATTTTGAGTCACAATGATTGGCGGGACAGGCCGGGTCCGTTCTCGGGGGCAGGGTGCAGTACTTTTCTGACCGCCTATGCCCTCGCTCTACCGTGGCTGGTGCGGCACGTGGCTCTACGAGCGGATCTAGGAAGTGAAATTGCTCACCGGCACATCTCCGACAACGGCGCACGCGAGAAGCTGCTGTTCGAAGAGGTTAAACGCGCCGCCGTCGGTCTGGCGTCCTAGCGCATGCTTTCGCGCCTTATTCATTTCACTCAACCACCCCGTGATCCCCATCCGCGCACCATTGCAGGGCTAAATGCGAAACCGAGCTTTTATAAGAAGCTGCGCAGATCTTGGCTCGAAAATAGGCCGGCACCTTGCACCAGAATCTGATTCGATGCGACGGTGCAATGTACCCACATACCACAAAAATGGCAGCTTAGGCGCATAACTACATTGACTTTAGACGCTGTTCATACTACAAACGTGCGCATGTTGCCACGCTTGCCCGTAGGCTTCGCGCAGCTTTCTCTCTTTGTATTGTTCCTAAGTGTATCAGCGACCCACTCAGTCGCTCAGGCACAATCTGGTGCTAAACCTGACACTTCGAAACAAGCCTTGGTATTCGAGCACCTCAACTATACGGTGCACTTTGAAAACGATGGCAGCGGTAGCCGCGAAGTCACGGCAGTTATTCGCGTACAGAGTCAAGCGGCCGTGGAGGGCTTGGGTCAACTCATCTTCGGGTACTCGTCCGCAACCGAGAACTTACGAATCGACTACGTTCGGGTACGTAAGCCGGATGGCAGCATTGTCAACACGCCGTCCTCAACGACGCAAGATTTTGCTCCGGAAATTCTCAGGTCAGCGCCTATGTACAGCGACTATCGCCAACGGCATGTATCTGTGGTGGCGTTGCAATCGGGGGATATTCTCGAGTACCACGTCGCCACCGAAGTAAAGCCGCTTGCGCCAGGTCAGTTCTGGTACGAACACCTGTTCCCCAAGCAGGATACGGTCCAAGATGGGACCTTAGACATTGATGTTCCAAAATCACGCGAGGTAAAGCTTAAAAGTCCCAAGTACAAATACGTGGTTCGCGAAGCGAACGATCGCCGAATCTACCACTGGAGCATACAGAATTCTCCTGAGAACAAGAATGAACCCAAGGGCGAGGATGATGAGCTTGATGACCCACAAGTCACGCCCGACGTACAGCTCTCCACATTTGTGGACTGGGCACAGGTAGCACACTGGTACTCAAAGTTACAAGGCGAGCGTGTGGTAACTGATGAAGCCCTTCGCAAAAAAGCGGACGCTCTGACCCAGGGTGCGAGTTCGCCGCAAGAAAAGGCACGCCGCCTGTACAACTATGTTGCCCTTAACATTCGATATGTAAGCCTCTCCTTTGGTGTCGGCAGACTGCAGCCTCATGCCGCATCGGAGGTACTCCAGAACGGTTACGGAGACTGCAAAGACAAACATACCCTACTTCAGGCGTTGCTTCGGGCTGAGGGTATTAAGAGTTTTCCGGCACTAATCGGCATTAGTAGAAAATTGGATGCTGAGATACCCTCGCCCGCGCAGTTCGACCACGTCATAACCGCCGTGCAGCTGGACAAATCGGGTAAGCTCACTTGGCTGGATTCGACAACAGAGGTAGCCCCGTTCGGCCTCATTCTCTATCAATTGCGGAACAAACAGGCGCTCGTCGCTTCCGATGATGGCGATGCTGGGCTTCAGCGCACGAGCGCCGAATCTCCCATCAAAAACCTCGTAAGCCTGCAGATCGACGGGAAGTTCACCGAGACGGGCGCCTTAGACGGCAAGGTCGAACTCAGCGTCCAGGGAGACAGCGATATTCCGATGCGCGCCGCACTGCGGCGTGTTGCGCAAGCAGATTTTCCGCGGGTGTTGCAGTTGATGTCCAACGCGTGGGGTATGAGGGGAGAGGTGTCCGACGTCCATCTGGACCCAATCGAAGACACCACTAAACCACTTCGTATTACTTACCGGTTGCATAGCGACGATTACTTTCACATCCCGAATTCGGGCACATCTTTTGCAGTTCTACCGGTCATGGCGCGCCGATCAGTTCCGTCTGTGAAGGGCAAAGCCGCTGAACCCCTGGACGTCGGTCCGGCTGAAGAACGCGTTTATAACGCGCGCATTCAGATTCCAGCAAATTACACCTTGCATCTACCCTCAAACCTGCAGATCGTGCGCGACTGGGGCGAGTATCGTTCTTCTTACACGCTGCGAAACGGGGTTCTCGAAGCCGAACGGCGCACCGTCCTGCGAGTTAATGAACTTCCACCGTCTCGCCGGTCCGATTACGAATCTTTTCAGACTGTCGCCAACAGTCTGGTCGAGCAGGGACTCTGGTGCAGCATCAGTGCTGCCCGGGCGACTGTCGCTGCCGTGAACAAGCCGACGCAGAGTGCCGATGAGTTGCGTCGTGCCGGTACAGCGGCCTTGGACCGCATGGATTTTGCAACTGCGGCAGATTTGCTGAAGCAAGCAGTCGATCAGGACGCAACCCAAAAGAATGCCTGGGAAAATCTGGGACGGGCGTACGCCGGCCTCAACCAACACGACGAAGCCGTTAAGGCATTCCGCAAGCAAATCGAACTCGATCCTGATCATGCGCGTGTGAACCTTGATATTGCTAGTGAGCTACAGCAGCAGAACAAGCTTCAGGAAGCAGTAGATGCCTACAAACGTCAGATTGAAATTACGCCGTCGAACAAACTGGCGCATAAAGGGTTAGGTCTTTTGTTTGCTGAGATGAAGCAAGATCGGGATGCCCGCACCGAGCTGGAGACCGCTGCATCCCTGCCGCCCGATGACCCCTTGGTCCAGATCGCCCTGGCGCGCGTCTACTCGCGAACCGGCGACAAGGACAAGGCTGGTGCGATGCTGAAGACCATCCTGGGCTCTGGCTCGTTGCCCGAAGGCGGAGATCTTTTCTCTGCAGCGCTTCGGGACGATGTTGATCCTGCTGAGCAGATTCGCGATGCCCGGGATAGCCTCAACAGTCTTGGAGATCAGTTTGATTCTGGCGAGTACGACCGTTTCTCTTCCTCCACATCCGCCGTGATGGGCCTGATAGCACTGGAGTGGGCTCGGATTGGATGGGCCAGCTTCTCGCAAGGACGGGTGCTGGATTCTATTCAGTACCTTAATGCCGCGTGGCTATTGAGCCAGTCAGGAGCCATTGCTAATCGCCTTGCGCGCTCGTATGAAAAGGAAAACCAGCGCGAAAAGGCGCGGCACATGTTTGCCCTTGCCGCTGCTGCGGGCGGCTCGGATGCAGATGCCTCGCGGGAGCAACTATCGCGGCTTGCGGAAAACCCGGAATTCATTTCGAAGGAAATGGCCGACGCGCAGCGCGAACTAATTGCTATGCGAACGATCAAGCTGCATGGACCGGGCACAGCGACGAGCTCGGCTCATTTTGGGCTGGTTTTCGATAATTCCCCTCAGCCGGATCGCGTTGTGTTCCTTGGCGGCGATGTCGAGTTACGCTCCGCGGCCGAGCAGTTGAAGCGCCAAGAATTTGACCTGCGATTTCCGGATGTTTCTTCCATCAAGATTGTGCGGGAGGCGACGCTTTCCTGTGAGCCTTCGGCATGCTCTTTAACCCTCGTTCCCCTGGCGGGCCCGTAATCAGGGTGTGGGGTATACAGGCCCCGACCGGCTTCGTTTTTCGCGGATATTCGTATGCATATAGAACGGCCGAGCAGAACAGAGGTAAAGGTCGACTGCTATTCCGGCTACAAAGGCGAGGAGAGGCCGCTACGATTTCGGCTGAATGGACGCGACTACCAGGTCTCAAGAATCCTCGAGCAATGGTACGAGCCCGGGCATGCGTTGTTCAAAATTCAGGCGGACGACGGTGACGTGTACATCCTGGATCGTGATCTCTCGCGGCGGAATGATGAGTGGTCTCTGAACCCGTTCCGGTCCGCGGTTCTTCCTAGCAGACTTACTTAGCTCCTATTGCCGTCAACGGGAATCGATCGAGATTCTCACGCCGTGCCGCCTTAATTCCCATCAACTCGACTGCCCGGTGCGCGAGGTGCTCGGCGCTGACTTCGAATTCTTTGACTAGTTCCCAAGGAGCGCCGGAATCGCCGAAGCGATCCTTCACTCCGATCGCGCCCGTGATTACAGGCACCCCGTACAACGCCTCGCTGCCTGTGATTACATTGCTCACCCGCCAGGCTAGCGCGCCGATTTGATGTTCTTCCGCGGTAATCACCACGCCGGTTTCTCGCGCCGCGCGCAGGATCGCGGCTTCGTCGATGGGTTTGAGCGTGTGCAGGTTGATCACGCGGGCTTCATATCCGAAATCTTTCTTCAGAATCCACGCCGCCCGCATAGCTTCCGGCACCATGGGACCGCAAGCGACGATCGTCAGATCCTCGTTTTCATTCTTGTACTCGGAAGCTAGAACTGTCTGAAAAGCTTCAGCAAAGTTGGGCATCTCTTTGCGCAGGCGGATCACATTGGCTTTTCCAAACACGAAGGGCGTGCGTTCGTCCGTCACAACGGGCGTCGCTTCGCGGGCAAAGCGGATGTATTTCGGTCCTACATGCTTCAGGAGAAGGTAAGTTGTGGCTTTGCGAGTTTCGATGGAATCGCAAGGCACGACCACGGACATATTAGGGAGACCGCACATCGCAAAGAGGTCCTCGAGCGCCTGGTGCGTTGCCCCGTCCGGACCGACCGACACTCCTCCGTGTGCCCCTGCAATGAGGACATTGAAATTGCCATAACATACTGACGTGCGAATCTGATCCAGGTTCCGCGCGGCAGCAAACGTTGCGTAGGTGCCAAGCACCGGCAATTTGCCTTCTTTGGCGAGACCTGCAGCCGCCGCGGTAGCCGACTGCTCCGCGATTCCCATGCTGATCCAGCGCTTCTTCCGTTCCGGATTATTCGCGTAAAACTGGCTGATGGTGATTGAACCCGAGATGTCCAATCCGAGGCACACGACGCGTTCGTCACCGCCGGTTTCGGCCAATGATTGCCCGAACCCCATGCGCGTCGGCTCCATCTTCACTTTCATAGTGTTGGTCAAATTCCACCAGTA
>DASSIO010000180.1:0-58409 GCA_035691825.1 Terriglobales bacterium
GAAGTCTGCACGGACCACCACGATGACGTGACCGCGAAGAGTAGGGCGATGCAGGCGAGGCGCACGCAAGGATTGTAGATGAATGAAGGGACGGGTGAGACGCCCGTCCCCGCATAAATCTAAATCCGGAGTCCTCACCACTGAGATACAGAGACACGCAGGTATGCAAGGGCGAATAACCGCGTACCTGATCCTTACAATGTGAGCGCGCTGCGCACCTAGTGGGCGGATCACTGCTGAAATCCGGCCCAAGCTTTCTCTGTGACTCCGTGGTGAGAAATTGCGGAGGAAGCCCCGCAACCCAAGGTCCCTCGACTTGCCCTCGCTCGCTGTGCTCGTTCGGGCGGCGCTCGGGACGACAGTTTGATGAATTAGAAAAACGGCGCGGACTGGAGTGTCCGCGCCACAAGCTGCGCTACGACAAGGAGGCTTCCCAGGAGTAGCCTTCTTCTCCGTGCTGCGAGAGGTCCAATCCCAGAATCTCGTGCTCGTCCGATACCCGCACTCCGATCAGCAGATCCACAACCTTTAGAATGAGCAGCGTTCCAATCCCCGCGATGGCCCACGCAATTACCACGCCGACCAGTTGGTTTTCAAGCTGGTGGGCATTGCCTTCAAGAAGCCCGGATGCCAAAGCGTTTCCCTGCGCATCCTTGAAAATCGGATTGATTGCGCTCATGGCAAACACGCCGGTGAGAAGGGCGCCAATCGTGCCACCAGCGCCGTGGACACCGAAGGCATCGAGGGTATCGTCATATCCAAAGCGGGCTTTCACTTTGGCGACCATGGTGTAGCAGAAGACACCAGCCACGAGTCCAATCAGTAGCGCCGCCATCGGTGACACGAATCCCGCGGCTGGCGTAATTGCTACCAAACCAGCCACTGCGCCCGAAATCGCTCCCAGCGCGCTCGGCTTACCGTTACGAAGCCACTCTGCCCCGCTCCACCCCAGTGCGGCAGTTGCCGCCGCAAAGTGTGTGGTGATGAACGCGCTCGTCGCCAGACTGCCGGCGCTCAGCGCGCTTCCCGCGTTGAATCCGAACCAGCCCACCCAGAGCAGGCAGGCGCCGATGAAGCTCAGGACGACGCTATGCGGCTGCATAGTTTCGTTCGGATATCCCAGACGGCGTCCTAAGTACAGCGCGCATACCAGGGCCGACACTCCGGACGTGATGTGAACTACGGTGCCGCCGGCGAAGTCCAGCGTCGGGAATCGTCCATCCAGAGCGGCATTCAGAAATCCGCCTTTTCCCCACACCATGTGCGCCATGGGTGCATAAACGAAGAGCGACCACAAGACCATGAACAGCGCCATGGCGCTGAACTTCATACGTTCGGCAAAGGCGCCGGTAATCAGCGCGGGCGTGATGATAGCAAACATCATCTGGTAGATCATGAAAGTTTGCTGCGGGATGGTCGCGGCGTAATCGGGATCTGGTTGCGTGCCAACACCGCGCAGGAAGAGATGTTGCAGTCCTCCAATGAAGCTGTTGCCCGAGCCGAATGCCAGGCTGTACTCAACCAGTGCCCACAGCACGGTCACGATGGCCATCATGGCGAAGCTCTGCATCATGGTGGCAAGCACGTTCTTCTTGCGGACCAGACCGCCGTAGAACAGCGCCAGGCCGGGGCCAGTCATCATCAGCACCAGAGCTGAGCTCACCAGCATCCAGGCATTGTCGGCAGAGCCTTTCGCGTCGGCGGCTTGCTGCTCCAGTTTGGCCAGCCGCGACTCGCTGAAACCGGCGACATTTGCGGCGGGGGCATCCGCAAAGGCCATAGTCGAGCCTGCCAACAGCAACAGAAGTGACAGCAAACAAGCGTACTTAGTGACAAACTTTTGCATTCCATCCACCCCATTCAGCAACTTAGCTGGCGCTACTCTATCCATCGGAACCGAGTTGGGGAAATGCAAAGAATTTATGGGGATCATCAATAGAGGTTATTCCGCACGTCGATAATCTCCATCATGGAAAGGACGTTTAGGAGACTGGATTAGACTGTGCGTATGACGAGCGATGTCGGCGTAAAGAACGTGGACATACATGAATTCATCGAGCGGGATCGCAATCGAATCGTGGAATTCGCGCGCGAGCTCATTGCAATCCCTTCGGAAAATCCACCCGGAGCACGATACGAAGAAGCTGTTAACGCCATCGTTCGGCACCTGAAGCAGCTTGGTTTCGATCCGCAGATTCATGGCAATTGTGTGTTGACGTTCGTTGGCGACCGAGATGATCGCGTTCTCTACTTCAGCGGTCACTACGACGTAGTGCCTGCGCAAGACTCCCATCAATTCGAACCCGTCGTGAAAGGCAGGAATTTATTCGGGCGAGGCTCGTCCGACATGAAAGGTGGACTGGCAGCCATGGTGTACGCCACCAAGGCGGTTCGCGACGGCAGGCAGAAACTGGCGGGCCAGATCGGCCTGGTGTTTGTGCCCGACGAGGAAACTGCGGGACCGCGAGGCTCGCGAGCGCTGGAACAGGAGGGGCTGCTTGGCCGCAATGCTGTCGGCATGCTTACGCCTGAGCCGACAGGGGGAATCATCTGGAATGCCAATCGCGGCGCAATCACCGCAAAGGCCACTTTGACTGGCAAGCCGGCGCATGTGGGACGTCAGTTTGAAGGAATCAATGCTTTCGAAGGAATGATGCGCCTGGTTCAGAGTTTGGCTGAATTGAAGAAAGACGTCGAGACCCGCGCCACGGCTTTCGCGATTGAGCCAGAGCGGGCAAAGCACTCCATCCTGCTCCTGGGAGGCCAAAGCGCTGGTGGCACGAATTTCAATGTTGTCCCGGAAGCGTGTTGGTTCACCGTTGACCGCCGAATCAATCCTGAGGAGGATTTTGAAACCGAAAAACGCCGTCTGATTTCTCTCGTGCAGAATGGCGCAAAGCCGTGCGAGGCACGAATCGAAATCCTGCAGGAAGGACTCGCAGCCGGAACGCCCGCCGATACTCCGCTGGGAAATGCGCTGGCCCGAAGCATCCAGCGGGTTAGCGGGACGGCTCCCCGCTTCGAAATGTGCCCGGGATTGTTGGAAACGCGTTTTTACGCTGCGCACGGCATTCCTGCCTACGCATACGGGCCCGGTTTATTAACCGTATCGCACGGGCCGAATGAGTTTGTGCCCATTGATAATGTTACTAAGTGCGCGGCTATCTACGCATCGACGGCATTGGAACTCTTGAGTCAAGCGTCCGGTGTAATACCAGAGTGACACGCGCAGCTTTTCCTGCGCACCTTTGCTGGCCCACCTCTGCTATGCCGTCTTCAGAGCCAACTCGATCTGTTGCAGATGATGCGCATTGTGCGCCGCAACTTTGTCGAACTCCTGCTTCAAGGTGCGCACGCCCGTCTCGCTATGAACAAACTCCCGATTGCCGTCACTGTCGTAGCGTGTCCGTGCGTAATAGATGGTCCCGGCCCGCACCGCTTCATAAATGTGTTGGGATAATTCCAGCGGTCTTTGTGAGTAATCGAGTCCCTTTGCCCAGGCGTCCTGATCAAAGGCCCAAATTACTTGCCTGGGTTCGCTGAGCGCGCGCCGGATTCGATCGAACAAAACTGTTTCGGCATCGGCAAGGTGATGCAAAAGATATTTCACCGACCACTTGCCGGGTCCATAGGTTCGTTCTAATTGCGGGCCTTTCAAATCGAAGAATTTCAGCGTGCGGTCTCTGGTCTCTTCCAGATGCTTCACGACGTCCATTTGAGTCCTCCCACGGCGAGCTCAATCGCCATTTGGCAAGCTGCTGGTGTGCACTGAAAGATGCACAGACGAAGGCGCCGGATTCAGAGAGAATCCGAGCGCCTTACTACGCTTGCCGAGAAGTTGATCGAGCCAGGCCTTGGGATGGCTATGCTGACAAACGGCGGCGCAACAGACCTCCCACTGCGAACAGGCCTGTCCCCAGAAGGCTGAGAGTTCCAGGCTCGGGCACAGCAACTGTCGTGAGGCCATTGTTTCCGCGAGCAGAATGATGCGGGCCAAACTGAAAGCTGTTGGGCACGTCGAAACTGAACTGGACCGTGCCACCGGTGGCGGGCTGGCCGTTCCACAACGTACCTTTTACCTGAGCCGTGAGAGTGTAAGTCCATGCACCCTTGCCGTTGTTTCCGGCAGGATTGTAGGTGCCAACCCAATTCACTGGGCCGGAGAACGTTCCGGTGAATAGAACGGCATTCGGCAGACCACCCGTTCCGTTGCTCGTAATGGTAAATGTGCCCCCTGATAGAAAGCTTCCGGACAAAGCGAGGCTGCCGGAATGAAGAGCTCCCGTCGTGAAGCTGACCGTGCCCAGACTGCCGCTAGCGTTGATGCCAAGTCCGGAAAAGCTCCCCAGCGTGGCATTGCTCAAGGTGATGGTCGAACCGTTGGTCGTGAGTTTTCCGCCGGAATTGGAGAAGCTTACCGACGCGCTGTTGGCCCAACTCGCAACCGGCACGAATAATGCCAATAAAATGACGAGAAATAAGTTCCTCATGAACCACACTCCTGGGAGCAACTAATTGGGGAGCTTATTCTCCCCTGTCGACCCGTTCCAAGCAATAGCACAGTAGGGCATGAACAAAATCAGTAAACATCTTCCTTTCAGGTTGGCGGGCGCGTGACGGCACCCACTGCCGCTGAAGAGACTAAAGCTGCGTATTTGGCAAAAACGCCATTGGCGTAGCGAGGGGGCGCAGCGTGATACCTGCTGAGTCGCTCGCGGATGACATGATCCGGCACTTGGAGTTCGAGCTGGCGTTCTTGCACATCGATGTGCACGATGTCCCCTTCCCGGATGGCGGCAATCGGTCCACCCAGCGCGGCTTCGGGCGCTACATGTCCGACCATGAGACCGCGCGTCGCTCCGCTGAAGCGGCCGTCTGTGATCAATGCCACCGACTCTCCTAGACCCTCGCCCACAATCGCGGCGGTGACTCCAAGCATTTCGCGCATGCCCGGTCCTCCCTTCGGGCCTTCATTGCGGATAACCACGACATCGCCGGGCTGAATGCGCTTGCCGGTGACCGCGCCCATAGCGTCTTCTTCTGATTCGAAAACCCGCGCCGGACCGCGATGGCCCAATCGCTCATGGCCGCTGATCTTTACGACACAGCCTTCAGGAGCAAGATTGCCGCGCAGAATCACCAATCCTCCGGTCTTCTTCAGAGGGCGATCGAGCGGCACAATTACCTGCTGGCCAGGCGTCTCTCGTGCTTTTTTAGCCTCGGCGGCAAAAGTTTCGCCGGTGATAGTCAGGGTTGAACCGTTCGCCCGGCCGCCATCCAGCAGTCGCTTTGCAATGAGCTGAATGCCTCCTGCCTTGTCCACATCCGCGGCCACGTAGCGGCCCGCCGGCTTGAGGTCGGCAATGAGAGGAGTACGTTCGCTGACGGTCTGGAAATCGTCCATGGCCAGGGCTACTCCGGCTTCCTGAGCAATCGCCAGCAAGTGGAGCACGGCATTGGTCGAGCCGCCCGTGCATGCAACGCCCGCAATCGCATTTTCAAATGCCGCACGCGTGAGAATGCCTTTCGGAGAGATGTCTTTCTTCAGCGCATTGATTACGATCTCCCCGCAATGGAAAGCGGCCTCATCCTTGCGCGCGTCCATGGCAGGAATGCCATTGAAGCCCATGGGCGACAGGCCAATCAACTCCATGACGGTCGACATCGTGTTGGCGGTATACTGGCCGCCGCATGCGCCCGCGCCAGGACAGGCGACGTTTTCAATGTCGCGCAGATCCTGATCACTGATCTTGCCAGCGGCATTGGCTCCTACTGCCTCGAACACATCCTGGATAGTGACGTCTTTGCCTCGATAACTGCCGGCCGCGATCGTGCCCCCGTATAGCACGAGCCCGGGGATATTAAGACGAGCCAACGCCATGGCCGCGGCGGGAATTGTCTTATCGCATCCGACGACACAAACGAGGGCGTCGAACATCTGGCCGCGACAGACCAGCTCGATCGAATCAGCAATAATTTCGCGGCTGACCAGCGAAGCCCGCATGCCCTCCGTGCCCATGGTTTCGCCGTCGCTGATTGCGATGGTGTTGAACTCCATAGGTGTTCCGCCGGCAGCGCGAATGCCCTCTTTGACCTTCGCCGACAGGCGGCGGAGATGGAAGTTGCAGGGCATGGTCTCGATCCAGGTATTGGCCACGCCTATCAGCGGCTTATTGAGATCGGCATCGGAAAACCCGATTGCTTTGAACATGGCACGGGCCGGCGCACGGTCGCGCCCATCCGTGATCCCACGGCTGCGGTGTTTTGGATCCATAGGAGATTAAGAATAACTGTTCCGGGCGGGAGCTGTGGCTTCCGCACAGCCAATGCCGTTTAGCACTGCGTACATCTTATGTCGGTTTATGCCGAGGCGCTGGCCTCGGAACGCAGCACAGCTGGAGCGGGCGGATGAGGGACGGCCGCCCAGCCGCATTCGAAGGCTTCCTTCAAAGGCGCTCCGGCCTTGACCTCGAGCACATCCACTATCGCGAGCCAATCGCGGCAAAGCTGACCATTCTGCTGAGTGTTGACGTTGAGCAGCAGCGTGACTTTGTGGGTATGCTCTGCCGGTTCCGCCTGCACATAGTGCATGTCAATGCCACGGCGCGAAGCGGCATTCAGAATCCGCATCAATGTGCCTTGTGTATTGCGATAGCGAATGTGAAACAGGTGCATGAGTAATCTCCTTTTACTCGTCCGCGAACACCATCTCCGACAAGGCCGCGCCGGCCGGCACCATGGGATAAACATTGGCTTCGGGCGGACACTCAAAAACCAGCAACTCTGGGCTGGGAGATTTGAGAAAACTTTCAATCACAGATCTGGTCGCCTCATCGCCGACCGCTTCTGCTCGAATCCGCCGCCCGTTGATCCCGTAGGCATAGGCAATGGCAACAAAATTCGGATTGTCGCTCATATCGGTCTCGGCATAGTTGCGCTGATAGAACAATTGCTGCCACTGCCGGACCATGCCCAGGTATTTGTTGTCGATGACCACCATCTTGATTGGCAGCTGAAGGCGGTGAACCGTCGCCAACTCCTGAATGTTCATCTGGAATCCGCCATCGCCTGAGATGCAAAGAACCGAGGCTTCGGGATTGGCAAGCTGGACGCCAATGGCCGCGGGCAGCGCGAATCCCATGGCTCCCAAGCCGCCAGAAGTAATGAAGCCACGGGGGAACTTGGAGCGATAGCGTTGCGCAGCCCACATCTGGTGCTGGCCCACATCAGCAACGACAAAACCATCTTGTGGAATTTGCCGGAAAAGATTGTCGAGAAATTGAATGGCCGGCTGCGCCAGTCCTTTGGTTTCAACCTCAGCGCGCTCGGGGCCGCAGGCGACGGAACGCCAGTCAGACCAGTTGGGCAGTGCCGTCCGCATCACGTGTTGGTAAAAAAGCGGCACCGTCGCGGCGAGGTCGCCAATGACGGGAAAATCACAGCGCCGAACCCGATCGAGCTGCGCGGGATCGACTTCAAAATGCGCAATGCGGGAGTGGGGAGCAAATCGCGACGGCTCTCCAGTGACGCGGTCATCCAGACGCGCTCCGAACACCAACAGCAGATCGGTTTCGTGTAGCGCCATGTTGGCAGCACGCGTGCCATGCATTCCGACCATACCCAAGTAGTAAGGCTTTTCCGGAGAGACAGCGCCCAGCCCATGCACCGTGGCAAACGTGGGAATCTGCAGATGATCAAGGAGCAGACGAAGGTCTGCGATTGCGCCCGAAAGTTTTGCTCCTGCTCCCACGATCGCCACCGGCTTTTTCGCATGCTGTAGAGAGCCTAAGAGGCGGTCGCAAAAACCTGACTCGGTGGTCGTGTCGACTGCCGCAGAATGCGGTCGGAACTTTGCCGCGCCGCGAAACTCGGCCGATGCTTTGAGCAGATCAACAGGTATGTCGACCAGCACCGGCCCGGGGCGCCCGGTTCGCGCCCAATGAAAAGCTTCTGCGAGGACCTCAGCCAGTTCTTCGACCGATCGCACCAAGCGGTTCCATTTGGTCAGAGAGAGCGTCAACCCAAATACATCCGTCTCCTGAAAAGCATCGGTTCCGATCAGAGGCGAGCGCACCTGGCCGGTGATGCAGACCAGGGGTACAGAATCCATTTTGGCGTCGGCAATTCCCGTGACAAGGTTGGTCGCTCCCGGCCCGCTGGTTGCTATCGCGACTCCCACCTTGCCAGTGGAGCGCGCATAACCCTCCGCCGCAAAGACGGCGCCCTGCTCGTGACGCGCAAGAATATGGGTCACGCCACTGCCTTGCAGCGCGTCATAGAGCGGCATGATCGCGCCGCCCGGATATCCAAAGACCAGGTCAACGCCCTCTGCCCGCAAACAGCGTAGAACGATTTCTGCCCCTTTAAGCATTTACAACCTGCGCTGCGGGCTCGGTTTGCTGGGCAGTCTTACTAGACTCTTTTGGAATCCACGACATCATGCCGCGGAGCCGCGTACCGACTTCTTCAATCTGGTGCTGGCGTTCCTTCTGCCGCAAGGCGGCGAAGTTGCTGCCGCCTGCACGGTTCTCGGCAATCCACTCACGAGCGAAAGTGCCGTCCTGAATACGCGCCAGGATTTCCTTCATCGCCTGCCGCGTGTCCTCGCCCACCACTTTTTCGCCGCGGGTGAGGTCGCCATACTCGGCCGTGTTCGAGATCGAGTGGCGCATCTGCGCGAGTCCGCCTTCGTAAATCAGGTCCACGATGAGCTTCATTTCATGCAGGCATTCGAAGTAGGCGATCTCCGGCTGATATCCGGCGTCGACCAGGGTCTCAAATCCTTTCTTGATCAGCGACGTCAGCCCGCCGCAAAGTACCGCCTGTTCGCCAAACAGATCGGTTTCGGTTTCCTCCTGGAAGGTGGTTTCCAGAACTCCCGCGCGCGTCGAGCCGATCCCGTCGGCGTAGGCGAGAGCATTGGAATGCGCCCGCCCACTGGCGTCCTGATACACCGCCAGCAGTGACGGCACGCCTTTTCCCTCGCAGTACACACGCCGCAACAGGTGACCGGGGCTCTTGGGCGCGACCATCACCACATCAACATCCTTGGGCGGAACAATCGCCTTAAAGTGGATGCTGAAGCCGTGCGAGAACCCCAGCGTCTTTCCCGCATGCAGGAAGGGCTTCACCGAAGATTCGTAAAGCTCAGCCTGAGTCTCGTCGGGTGTGAGGATCTGAATCCAATCGGCACGCTTCGCAGCCTCGGCCGGCGACATGACGAGCATGCCGTCGGCTCTCGCCTGCCTTGCCGACATACGCCCTGCATCAAGCCCGACCACGACGTTGTATCCACCGTCGCGCAGGTTCTGGGCCTGAGCGTGGCCCTGGCTCCCGTAGCCCAAAATGGCAATAGTTTTGTTCTTTAGTACGGCTGGCTTCGCATCATGCTGGTAGTAAACCTTAGCTGGCACAAAATGCTCCTTGTCGAACATACCGACCGGTCGGTTTGTTTTGCGCAATGCTACGGTGTCGCTCCTTGCCTGTCAACAACAATCGCAATCGGTTCGTGTTCGCTTATGGTGCCCGGTCCGCTCAACCTTCGCAGTGGCTTCGCGAGCGGGAAACGAAAGTTTGTGTTCCTGTCGTCGCAAACAGAAAACCCACCGTCCAGGCTCTCTGGCGGTGGGTTCGGAATTTGCTCTAGTTCTAGTTAATTGAGCATTTCCTCCCTGCCAGAGGCGCACAGTCGCACTCGTACGGCGACGATAACGACGCTAATTCGAATCGCGCTCTGGCGGGAATCCATGCGAGAAGCAAACTAGCAGAACTTGCCCCCACGTCCAAATCATTCCTGCGATGAAGACAATCGGAATCTTCGATGAGACTTAGTCGAGCCGCACTTGCCCGTAGTTCAGCACGCTGACCATGGTGACTCCGCCGGCAATATTGCCAAGGGTGGCGAAAAGCAACCAACGCAGATAGACAGTTACCGGCAGGGCGCCCACTACAACCGCGGAGAGAATCTCACCGCTGGTTGCGATACAGTGAGAAAAATGGCCAATGCCAACCACAAACGCCAGCAGCCAGATCATCGCTAATTGGCCGATAGTCCAGTGGCTTGCGGTGACAACCCAGGCGACCAGTGCGATGAGCCATCCGCCGATGATTCCGCTCCAAAAGAAGTGTGATCCGGTACTGCTGACCGCTTCCCGGCCCAAACGAACCAGTTGAACGGCCAGATCGCCAGGCAATGCGCTGGAGCGCATGACCAGAGCGGCGAAGCAAAGCGCGCCCAGAACATTGGCGGCGAACACGACCAGCCATAGCCGAGCGGTATGCGAGGCATAGTGGAGCCGCTTGTTGCGTTCATCCAGGATGAGCAGGACCGGATACAGAGTATTTTCTGTAAACAGCTGCGCCCTGCCGATGATGACAGCGATGAACCCGACCGGATAAGCCAAATAGGAGATGAATTCGGCCCAGGCACCCTCTCCCAGAGTGGCGCGAATGGCGGCGACGCTCAGGCCAGTAAGTCCCATGGTCAAACCGCCGGCGAGACCGGAGAATGCCAGCGTGCGCCAGGAGCGCTTCAGTTCTTTGCGCGCGTTGTCTTTTGCTGCGTGAAAAATTTCCGGCGCGGTAAGCCGGCTGGTATCGATGGAGATGTCGGGAGTTGACATCCGGCGTTAGATTCCAGAATCACGGCCAACGTTATCGGGTGGCTTGCGGGAGTGATCTGCTGCCCAACTAGTCAGAGAGCGATAAACGAAAAGCAGGATAGCCGGGAACGGAACATCAGGTTAAATCCTTTGACCTCACCCTTTTCAGGGCTCTCGGTGGCGAGGTCGGGACCAAAAAACATGCCCCCTCCGAGCAGCGCCTCAATGGCGCGAATGAGATCGCGGGCGGCCCGGGATTTGAGAACGTACCCTGCCGCGCCCGCCTTCCTAACCGCTTTCACCAGGCTCTTGCTGTCGTGCATGGTAAAGATGAGCACGCGCGTTGGCACTCCAGCTGCGGCGATCGCCTGCGTGGCTTCCAGGCCGCTCATGATCGGCATGGTTATGTCGAGAATGACGATATCGGGTCTTAGTTCTTTTACGGCCTCAATGGCCCTTTGGCCATTGTCGGCCTCGCCTATAATCTCCCACTCTGGACGGGCTTGAAGAATGGTGCGTAGTCCCTGTCGCACTACCTCATGATCGTCGGCCAAAAGAATCCTGACTGGCATGCACCCGCCCCTTTACCTGTGTTCTAGTTGGAAAAAGCTCGCCGCCAAGGAACCGGTGTTGCCCGGTGCGTCAGCTGCCGATATATCGTCACGGAGCGTCCATCATACCTACGGGCCCGAGGTGACCGCGAGATGAATACCACCTCGGCAGTTTTTCAGTACGACGCACCAAAATCCCGTAAACGTGCCAAACCAATTGGGATACATCTATCCCGCCAGAGTCGCCGATAACTGTCCATACAGTAATCACTGTAGATACAACTAGTGCTCTGGGTTGGCATAGTAAGGGTACCGCCGAACGTTCGCGAGGCCGCGCTGGCATGTGTGCTGTGGAGGGAAGCAAGCACACAGCTCCGCGGCTTGCCGTTGACCCCCCGCGAAGCGGTTTTTTTCAGACATTTATGGCTCTCGGCCGGATACTCGTTGCGGACGACCACGAGGTGGTGCGTAAAGGCCTGTGTGCCTTGTTGCAATCGCACGGGTGGGAGATCTGCGGCGAGGCGTCCGACGGGCGCCAGGCGGTGGATAGGACCCGCGAACTGAAACCCGACGTCGTGATTCTCGATATTGGAATGCCTAACCTGAATGGGCTCGATGCCACCCGTCAGATCTTGCGCAACAATCCCGACCAGAAGGTGCTGGTCCTTACAATCACCGACACCGATCAGGTAGTCCGGGAAGTTCTGCAGGCGGGGGCTCGAGGCTTCGTTCTTAAATCAGACGCTGCGCGCGATCTCCTGTCCGCCGTCGAAGCTATCGTGCAACAGCGCACGTTCTTTACTCCGCGGGTCGGCCAGATGGTGCTGGAAGCTTACCTGAAAGGCGGAGGAGAGCACGCCGCTCCTACGCTCCCCACCCTGACTCCGCGGGAGCGGGAAATCGTTCAACTTCTGGCGGAAGGCAAAAGCACGAAGGAAGTGGCTTCCGTCCTGAACCTCAGCGTCAAAACCGCCGAGACCCACCGCAGCAACATCATGCGCAAGCTCAAGCTGCACTCGGTCGGAGAGCTGGTCCTCTACGCCATCCGCAACAACATTGTCCAAGTCCCCAAGGACATGCCGTCGTAAGCCTCATCCGCGAATTACGCCGCAACTCCGCCATTACCGTAAGTCTCTGCTGGCTTCGAGCAGCAAAGGAGACACGAATCATGCCATCTAACTGGTCTGAGCAGGAGGGAAACTCTCATGAGAGCATTCGTGATTGCATGTTTGTTGCTATGCCTGGGAACTTTCGTTTATGCCCAGGACAATGATGATCAGACCGCAAACAACAACGGTTCGGAGTTGCAGGCTGCTACCGAGACCGTGCAGCACATGAGCGCAACGGCCGGCGACAAGGGCATCCCAGACCAGGTGCTCCATGGCGCCAAGTGCGTCGCCGTCATTCCGAAACTGATTAAGGGCGCGTTCGTAGTGGGTGGCGAACACGGTAAAGGCGTCGCCACCTGCCGCGCTAATGGTACTTGGAGTGCGCCGGCTCCGTTCTCGCTCTCCGGCATTAGCTGGGGGCCACAGATCGGCGGTAAGTCAACTGATTTGCTCATGTTCATCATGAACGATCAGGGCATGAATGACCTGATGCGCGGCCACATCAAGCTGGGTGCCGATGTTTCGGCGGCTGCTGGTCCAGTAGGACGGTCGGGTTCGGCTGACGTTGGTTACAAAGCCGGAATCCTGACTTACTCGAGCAGCAAGGGCGCTTTTATCGGAGCCTCCCTGAATGGCGCCGAACTGCAGCAGGATCACAAAGCGACTAAGGACTGGTACGCGAGCGATGTGCCGTTCAAGGACATTCTCAGCGGCACGGTGAAGATTCCGAATCAGCCGGCACGCGCCTTCGTGGATGCCGTGCAGAACGCTAAACAGACAGCCCAGATGCACTAGTTGAAAATCCGCTAAGAACAGGCGCCGAAGCGAAACGCTCGGCGCCTTTTTATCGACAAGACGAACGCAAGCTGCGAGCACGCACTTCGGAAAGCAGCGACGCGACGCTCGGTGTTCTGGCCTAATTGGGAGCGCAGCTACCTACGCAAGCCTGCACCGCGCTCCCACCGTGATCATCATCATGACTGTCGCACGTTTTTCCGCTGCTTCTTTGCGCATGCGATGACTAAGCGCCTCCACTTGGGCGAGAACTGCATCCTGCTGCGCCTCGGGTACCGTGGCGCGAATGCCACTACGCGCACTGTCGAGCATCAGATCAAAGAACTCTGAACCTTGTCCTCCACCCCAAAGCTGTGGAACTCCCACAAGCTTCGGCGCCGGCAAGCCGGCCGCGACAAAGTCGCTGTACAGACTTGCGCCCATTTCCAGATGCACCCCAGCTGCGCGCATGGCTTGAAAGCCGCCCTCCATGAATTGCTGGAAGGCCTCAACACGCGGGTAGGACATGGCCGTTTCGTGCCACGGTTCGATAAAGCACACTATGCCTCCTGGGCGGACCTGCCTCGCTACATGCCGCAGGACCGCGACGGGATCTTTAAGGTGCATCAGTATGAAACGGCCGACGACGGCGTCAAAGCGCTCAGTTGCAACATACTTAGCTATCTCAGAACAGACGAACTCGATGTTGCGTCCCGCGAGCCGTTCGCGGGCAAACTCCAAGGCCTTGGAATCGGTGTCCACGGCGACTACGCGGCCCGTTCCCACCAACTCGCTGGCGAGGCGCGCCACTTCGCCGACCCCACAGCCAATGTCGAGGACTCGCATGCCAGCGCCGATGCCGGCTTCTACAAGCAAATCGCGCGTCATAGCTTCGAATATCGCGCTTTGCCGGATCAGCCGTTGATATTCGAATTCCGAACCTTGGCCATACATGTACTGCGACGCGGAAGACATTCGTATGCTCCTGAACCTGCGTTTGTATAACTGGGACGCATGGGCGGAAGTTACGGCAAAGAGAGAACTCTCCTGTCGCGCCAGCGCCAATCTACGGGAAAACCCGCGTAATCAGGGGATTTACGGTGCCGCTACTCGATAGATCACCTGATTGTGAACAGTGCGCTGGTGATCTTGAATGGAGTTGCGCAGGAGCGAAATCAAACATGGCAACCGCAATCGTTAACAACCCCAATTCCCCAGATGACTGCAGGAAGGCATACGAGCAAGCGCTGCGGGAACTTGACATCGTCAGTGACACCCGTGCCCGCGGCTCGAGCCGGCAAGTGCCGATTTACCCACGGCGGCAAACGGCAGCAGCCGATCCGGCGACGCAATTCCAGCACGCCGTCGACAGCGCGGCGGAAGCTCTCGCGGCACTCTGGAAAGCTTCCGGCAAGAACAGGAACGGCCGCCGGTAAACTTCACGGATCCATCCCAAGTCGCAGTCTCAAGTTGCGACAGATCACGCGCGACTCCTGGTCGGGACAGCCGTAATCCGTTCCCAGGGAGCAAAATACGGCTTTTGCTGTATTTCGTCGCTGCCCTGGACCTGCCAGACTGCTGGTGGCGAAATCCGGGGCATTCCCCCGCAGTTTTGTTACTGCCCTCTTGTGTAACAACTTGAGCGATGCTGTGAGCACGAGCGAAGTCATCCTGAATAGTCGCGTTGCGCCAAAAGCGCAGTGGCACGACGGCGATTACGCTTCGCACGTTGTGCAGTTCTATTCCGACGATGACTTCCTGGTAGATGCGCTCGGCCGATTCGTGGGCCTGGCTCTGGGCGCCGGCGACACGGCTCTTGTTGTGGCAACCCAAGCTCACCGCGACGCTCTGGAGAATCGCTTAGAGCGGCGGGGGTTTGACGTCCCCTCTGCCGCCGAACGCGGCCGTTATATTGCCCTTGATGCCGCGCAGGTCTTGTCACAGTTCATGTCCCACGGAATGCCGGACCTGGCCCGTTTCCATGAGGTGATCGGCGGGGTCATCACGGTTGCCCGCGAGGCCGCCGAGCCGGGGCACCGCCTGGTGGTGTTCGGCGAGATGGTGGCTCTGTTGTGGTCGCAGGGCCAGCGAGAGGCAGCGATCCAGCTGGAGCGCTTGTGGAACGATCTCGCGAGCAGTCATTCTTTTTCCCTGCGCTGCGCCTATCCCTTAACTGGCTTTGATCAGGATTCCCATGGCAAGCAGTTCCTGCAGATTTGCGCAGAACACTCAGCGGTAATTCCCGACGAGGCATACTCAAACCTGGTAAACGACGAAGAGCGGCTGCGAAATATCAGCTACTTGCAGCAGCGTGCCCAGGCGCTGGCCACGGAAAAAGCCGAGCGCGAACAAGCCGAATCTTCGTTGCGCTTGCGTGAAGCCGAGTTGACGGACTTTCTGGAGAACGCGGCCGAAGGCGTACAGCGCGTTGGTTCCGATCAGAAGATACGATGGGCAAACCGGACATTGCTGAGGATGTTGGGCTACTCGGCGGATGAATATGCCGGACACCCATTGATCGACTTCCATGTGGATCAGGACCGCTGCCGGGAGTTATGGCAGAGGCTTCTCGCGCGCGAGGACGTCAACGACTTTCCCGCTGAACTTCGCTGTCGTGATGGTTCCACGCGCCACGTGCTGATCAACTCGAACGCGCTTTGGATCAACGGCGAGTTTGTCCATACCCGGTGCTTTATCCGCGATGTAACCGAGCAGAAACAGGCCGAGGATGCCTTGCGCGAAAGCGAGGCTCGGCTGCGTAGAGCCAAAGAAGAACTCGAAGTTCAGGTACAGCAGCGCACAGCGGCGCTGCGGCAGCTTTCGGCGCGGATCCTCGTACTGCAGGATTCTGAACGCCGGCGCATTGCGCGCGAGCTGCATGACAGTCTTGGCCAGTACCTCGCGGTCCTGAAGCTGAACCTGGAGTTGCTGCGCGGCCAGCCGCACAAGGCCGAATTGTGGGCCCAATCGGAAAAGCTGATGGAGAGTTGCATCTCCGAAACTCGTACCCTTTCGTACCTGTTACATCCTCCGCTCATGGACGAGGGGGGACTAGCGCCTGCGGCGCGCTGGTATGTCGAAGGTTTCGCAACCAGGAGCGGACTGCGAATCAAGTTCCGGGTGCCCGACGATCTGCCGCGACTGCATCACGACAGAGAAGTAGCGCTGTTCCGTATTCTGCAGGAGGCGCTTACCAACGTGCATCGCCATGCGCGTGCCCACGAAATTAATATCGAGATTTCCTGCGATGCGGAGACGCTGGTCCTGGCGGTCACAGATGACGGCCGCGGTATAAACGCTGACCAGCTACGCCGTTTCGGTGAATCAGGTGTCGGGATGGGGGTCGGCCTGACGGGTATTCGCGAGCGCGTCCGCGAAGTAGGGGGCGTTCTAACGATGGAATCCAGCAGTAAAGGCACCGTAATCCGCGTCAGCGTGCCGATACAGGAAGCTTAGCCCAGCCGAAAAGAGTTAGACTTGCTAATTTTCGCGTGTCTCCAGATGAGCGACACGCCGCTTCAAATCCTCAACTTCGGTTCGAAGCTTGGTGATTTCCGTCTCCAGCCGTGAAACGCGATCCACTGGCGGCGAGTTGCCCACTGCTTGCTCCCCACCAGATGAATGAGTTGGTGTATCCCCTGAGAACAGGTGCAGGTAGCGCGTTTCCTTCGTGCCAGGCTGGCGTGCGAGCGCTTTGACCAGCGGCAGATCCCGCTGCATCAGACGGTCCAGCGTCGATTCCACCTCCTCGAGATCGTTAAAGCGGTGCATCCGTTCGGTACGACCGCGTAATTCTCCCGGAGTCTGCGGCCCTCGCAGCAGCAGCACGCAAATGATAGCGGTCTCGCGGCGATCAAAATTGAAGATCTCCTGCAGGCGATGCTCGTATTTTGTGACTCGGCTATCAGCCCCCGCGGCGGGTCCAGCCATGTGCTTCTCTTGCAATGAATACACAGCGCCCCGAACCGCTTCTTCGTCCAGATCCATGACGGGATCGCGATTATTTTTCTGATTGCATGCATGGACCAGGGCATTCAGCGACAACGGATAGTAATCCGGAGTGGTGATGTCCTTTTCGATCAGCGAACCTAGGACTCGCGCTTCCACGTCAGTCAGAACTATGTTCACGATGGTTCCTGATTCGTGCACAACCAGCAGGCAAGAGCTTGTTGAGCTTGTTCTATAGCGTATGCAGATAAGCCAGGAGGTCCTGAATTTGTTGTTGGGACAAGACCTGGCCATATCCGGGCATTTTGCTCCGGCCAAATTTGATGATCTCGGTAACCCGATCATCGTTGGCCGGCAAGCCGCTCAGACGCAAATAGGGTTTACGGAAAACGCCGCTGAGACTCGGGCCTTGCCGTCCGCCGCTGGAATAAGGTTGATGACAGCGGTCGCAGTACAAGTCGTAAACCCGCCGTCCGGAGGCTTGCTGCACATTTAGCCCCAATTCAGCGTCGCTCTTGCGCCGCTCCGCATTACAGCCAGAAAAAAGAAGTAAGAGGAGACACCCCATGAATATTCCCAATGCCAGTTTCCATACTCCCCTAATCAAGCACGTCTCCTGAAAACTGTGGTGTAAGCTGCAATTCTCCAGCGGAAGTACCATAATAAGCCATGCGCGTTCGAGTGAAGCGGGTCTATGAGCCGCCCGCCCGGGATGACGGCAAACGCATTCTTGTAGATCGCCTCTGGCCACGTGGCCTGTCCAAACAAAGCGCCGGCATTCAGGAGTGGCTTCGCGACCTGGCTCCGTCCAACGAGTTGCGGAAGTGGTATCACGCCCAGCCCGAACAGTGGGATGCTTTCCGCAAGCGCTACCTTAAAGAGCTGTCCGCGGAACCAGCCCGTGCAGCGCTGACCAAGCTGTACGAGCTTGCCAATGGCGGGAAGATAACGCTGCTGTTCGCGTCCAGGAACGAAGAGCGCAACAACGCAACCGTGCTGCGCGACCTGCTGGCAGGAGCCCGCAAGCCTCCGACGGGCACTGGGCCAGCCGCGGCCGGCGCTATGCGCGTTCGACGAGCAGCCCGGGCACCACGTCGCTAGCGAGCTGGAATATGGTCTTGTTCCCCATTTCCTCCCAAGCTCGTGCCACGACCTGCTCCGCGGTTTCCGCGTGGCAAGTGGTTGAACATCGGCAAAAGCAGGCAGCCGAGCAGTGGTTGCTAATCACACAAGCCGATCATGCCGTCCTGGCCGGCGATCTTGCTGCCAAAATCGATCATCCATCTTTTCCCAGGCTTTCAACCGATGTGCTCAGCGCCATCTCTCTGCATGACGCCGGATGGGCGCACTTCGATGGAGCTTTACGAAAAGAAAATTCAAATTCGAGCGCAATCTCTCCGAAAACTCATACCGGAAGGCCAGTTTCGTTTCTTGACACGCCTCCGGTTGACTTCCTGAGTGCCTGGACGCAATCAATTACCGCGGCTGAGCAAACAGGTGCGCTCGGGGCATCCATGGTGAGCGAGCACTTTTGCCGGCTGGCTCGAACCCGGCTGCAGTCGCGCAGTGATGACCACGAAAACACCGCGCGGCTTGAGAGTTTCCTGCGTTCTGAAATGGAGCGGCAGGGCAGGCTGCTGGACACCGAAAACGTGCCGCTGGAGCGCTTACGTCTGCTCACGGATGTGCTGCAGTTTTGTGATCTGCTCTCTCTCTATCTGTGTTGCGGCGCTGATGAGCCGGTGGAATTTCCCCAGGAAATCGGGGGTACCAGGGTTCGCCTCAACAAACATGGCGAAGTACTTGAGTTCATCCCCGCAATTTTCGGCGCGGGCACAAGCCTCGGGGTGGCGGCCCACCAATATCCTTCTCATGGCTCCGAACAAGTTAAGGTGCTGGCTTTTCTCCTAGCCTAGCGCTGGAAACTTAAGAGGTAAGAACGAAGCAGCCAAGAACGAATAACCAAGAACGAATACTATTTCTTCGCCGGCGCGTCTTCGACCACGGCCTCCACAATCCGGTCAATCGCGTCTTGAGCCCGGTGCCCCGGGACATCGAAGTTGTTAGCGAAAATCGAGAAGGCAATGCGGTCGCCCGTGACCGTCGTCGCATAACCCGAAAGCGATTTCACGTGATCTAGTGATCCAGTTTTTCCCAACACTAGACCTTGAGCCGCAGTATTGCGCATGCGATCGGCCAATGAACCATCCATTCCGGCAACCGGAAATGTTTCAGCGTACAAGGTACCCCATGGCTGCTTGGCCGCGTATTCCAGCAGCGTAACTACCGCGTGCGGCGTGACCAGGTTTTGCCGCGAGAGCCCGGAGCCGTCATAAAAGGTGTACTCTTCGTTTGCGATTCCGATCTGCGTCAAAAAGCCGCGCAGCACTTCCAATCCACCCTCGATGGTCCCAGTCGTGCCCTTTTCGCGCCCGAGCAGGCGGAGCAGAATCTCTGCGTGCAGGTTCTGACTAACCTTATTGATTACGCGCACATCGTCGCTAAGCGGCCTGGAATCGTAACTTGCCAGAACCGCGGGTTCTTTTGGCGCGGAGGACGAGCTGTGCGTGTCTCCACCGCCATGAGTGGCCAGTGCTGTCACGCTGAATGTCGAAAGGCTGGCCAGTTCCGTGTGATGGGCGTGCGTGTGTCCCGCGACCTCAATTCCGCGCTTCTCCAAAAGGCTACGGAACAGGCCGGCGGCAAATCCTGCGGGATCCTCAACTGCCAAAGCTTCATTCGCGCCTGCGTCTCCGAGGGGCATGTTGCCCCAGAGCGTCAGGGTCATCGATCCCGGCTCGCGGTTAATAAAGATCTTCCGCCCTGTGCCGGCCGGAGTGGTCATGATCCGGTTATCAACCTTGTAGTAATCGGCATACGGGGTCAGGGTGACTGAAGCGAGTTCCCCAGCGCGGTGAGCGGGCTGGATCGCCACATAAATGACGTTGTCGTTGATGGTGAGCGCCGAAACCGGGGCGCCATCGGCCCAGACCAGATCATCCTGCGTCCAGCCTTCGCCGTAGCGTTCAAAGGCAAAGTAGGAATCGTCGGCAACCACGTCCCCGTCGATTTTCTTGATTCCTTTTTGTGCAATGGCATCGGCCAGATCTTCCAACGCCTTGATCGGAAACACAGTGCGCTCGGTGCGCATGCTGTAGGGGAGCACCCGTCCTGAAAGATTAGGATCGCCCCGGCCGACCAGCACCAGGTCGCCGTTGAGTCGCCCCGAAGAATCGATGGTCCCACTGGTTTCGACGGTAGTGCGGCATTTGTAGCTTGGCCCCATCAATGCCAGAGCGGCAGCGGTGGTGAAAAGCTTCGTGTTGGACGCGGGGATGAAGAGCTTGTCGGCGTTTTGCGAATAAAGAACTTGCCCGCTGTTTAGGGAAACAATTTCGACCCCCCAGAAGCCGCGCGCCATGTCGGGATCCGACAGGATCGCGTTAATCTTGGGTGTGAGGTCGCGGGCGTCGGCAGCATAGACCTGTACCGTAAGGAGGCACAGGCAAACAACGACAGCGGCGCGCGTACGGCGCATAATTGAATTCTAGCACTTCAGAGAAGCCTGGCTGCCACATCCGTCGGGGCGCGTAAGCGATGCTCCGTTGACGCCCGATATTTTCCTCTTCGGCTCACTTGCGACGAGATCGGCGTCGGGACCATGCTCATTTACAATCGGCGCTTATGCGGCCGGTGTTCGATTGGAATCTCGGAACCCGAGTCTTGCAACTCGGCAAGCGAACTCTATTGATGGGCGTGGTTAATGTCACGCCCGACTCCTTCTCCGACGGCGGCCTCTACCTTGATCGCGACCGGGCCGTCGAACACGCACTGAGTCTCCTCGAGGAAGGGGCGGACATCATTGATGTCGGTGGTGAGTCGACGCGTCCCGGCGCCGCAGTAGCGGTGACGAGTTCTACCGGAGTTCAGCAAGAGGCAAATGCGGCACTGACCACTGCTGCTTCCCGATCCCGCACCGCGGTTTCTGAACAGGAGGAACTCGATCGCGTTCTGCCGGTGATTGAAGGACTCAAGAAGATCCGTCCGCAAGCTCTGGTTTCGGTCGACACTTATAAGGCGAAAGTAGCGAGGTCGGCGGTCGAGGCGGGCGCGGAAATCGTCAATGACGTAAGCGGCTTCCGCTGGGACCCGCTCATGGTGCGCACCCTTGCCGAACTGAAATGCGGCGCCGTGCTCATGCATATGCGCGGACGCCCGGAAGAGTGGCGCAATCTCCGCCCGGAAGGCGACATCGTCCTGCTGGTTAAGCGCGAGTTGAGCGGCTGGAGCCAGGAGGCGGTCCGTCTTGGCATCAAACGTGACCGCATCGTGCTCGACCCCGGCCTCGGCTTTGGCAAGAACTTCGAGCAGAATTATCCGCTTCTGAAGCGACTGGAGGAGTTACACGCCCTCAAATTTCCGCTGCTGATCGGGGCTTCCAGAAAATCATTCGTGGGACGCGCCCTGGCAAGGGCCGGGAAGGACGCCGCTGTCGGTGAGCGCCTCTTCGGAACACTGGCCGCGGAGACCATCGCGATTTTGAAGGGAGCTCACATAATTCGCACGCATGACGTGAAAGCGTCGGCGGAGGCCGCCAGGATGGCCGATCAACTGGTGTGAAAGAGCTTCCTCGCCGGCGTGGAGCTTAGAACTCCTTCTTGGAATCGAGCAGGATCGTGACTGGGCCTTCGTTCACCAGTTCGACTTGCATCATCTCCTGGAAGCGGCCGGTTTCGCAGCCCAAGCCCGAGGCGCGTATTCGTTCAACGAAGTATTCATAGAGTTCTCGCGCTCGCTCGGGAGGAGCCGCCGCGTCAAAGGATGGCCGTTTCCCTCGGCGCACGTCCCCATACAGCGTGAACTGCGACACGGCAAGAATCCCGCCTTGGACTTCGACGACGGAGCGATTCATTTTTCCGTTTTCGTCTTCGAAAATACGCAGACCAGCGACTTTGTCGGCCAGATAATCGGCGTCTGCAGCGCCATCGTCTTGCCCAACCCCGAGCAACAGTAGAAGTCCAATTCCAATTTCCCCCGTGATCGTGCCGTTGACTGTAACCTTGGCCCGGCTCACACGCTGCACCACGACGCGCATGAACTCAGTTTCGAGTTTTCGGATTGAAGTTTCAAGTGCTTGACGTGCGGCTAGTCGTGCAGGTTCTGCAAACTTCACCAGTACCGACGGCGGCCCGAGTTGCGGGCGCGGGGCAGCTAGTTTAGTATCGAGACAGCCCGCGACACAGCACGAGAAATCGTGGGCAAACCTCTAGATTGCTGGTTCGACTGCACAGAACCCAATCCCCAGCGCAGAGCGGGCGCGTAGCTCAATTGGCAGAGCAACTGACTCTTAATCAGTAGGTTGAAGGTTCGATTCCTTCCGCGCTCACCACTCTTCAATAACTTACGCGGTGCCGGGTGCTGTTTGCGTGCTGTTAGCGAGGGCAACGCGCGCAATCTTGGCCAACGCCTCACCTTCCTGATTGGTGATCATTTCCCGCGCTTCGACTCCGCCATAGGAATGCTGGACCAGAGGAGTTGGTGAAAGCGGCGGTCCATATCTTCGGCGGTAACGGGTCTGCGCTTGGAAAGCCACCAATCCAATTGCGCGATAAGCGCGCCCGCCATCGCGTGTGCCAGAGCGGAGCGCTCTAGGGGCTGCAGGACGTGCGAGCGTGGGAGTTCTTTCAGGCGTCGCTCGATGCCGCGCGCGAAGTGCTGCCGCGCGAGCTCGTAGAAGTCGCCGAGGCGGGCGGAGCGTGCCAGCGCTGTGCGGATCTGCTCGGCGTTGGCGACGTGGTCGAAGAATTCGGTGACCACGGCGACGCGCTCAGACGGGTCGCCCGCGCGGGAGAGATGCGTCGCCGCCGACTCGAGGAACTCGTCCATGTCGGTGAGCAGCAGGTCAACTTTGCCGCTGTAGTGAGAGTAAAAGGCGGAGCGGCTGACGTGGGCATGGTCGAGCACGTCCTGCACGCTGATCTTGCTGAGCGGCTTCTCCTGCATGAGCGTGCGCAGCGACGCTGCCAGGCGCGCTCGCGTGCGTCTGGCGCGGGCATCGAGTTTGTTCTCGGGCAGAGGTAATCGAAGCTCGGCTTTGTTCCCGGACATTCGCCTCCATTATGTACGTGAACGCCCCCGTCGTGGTTCATTTGCGTTGACGAAGCACCGTGAAGCGAAAGATTCTGCCCGCGTGATGATTTGAACCCGAGAGGGATTTCATGCGACGTAACAAGGCTATTTTGCAGATTGCAATTGCTTACGCGGCGCTATGCTGCACCGCGATCGCGCTGGGCCAGCAGGCCGAGACAGATTCAATCAATGGTACGTGGACCGTTACTTTCACCATCCAGGGGCAGACGGTCTCAGGCCAGATGACGTTCCAGGCAGGCGGCGAGAAGCTCGGCGGAACTGTGGAGACACAGCACACAGGCCAAGGGACGCTCTTTGGCGGCGCATGGTCGCACAACAAGCTGAGCGGAATCTACGTCTTCGAGGGACACGAGGCCATTGCGATTGCAGGTGAGCTTAGGGGAGGGGAATTGGAGGGCGTGTTCCGAACGGAAGGTATGGATGGAAAGTGGAAGGCGGTGCGGGCGGCCGCTCGGGACGGAATTTCGGTCAGACACTGAAACGTTAAACTGGCTTATCTGCCAACAATCACGGAGCTTTCTCGTGTGCACACCAGTCTTATGTTCGCTGCCTGAGCCTTTCAGGGGTGCTCTGCTCTCGATGTACGCTGGTAAACCCCAGCTAGGGAGTGATAGCGAGGATCATTCCATAGACCCGGCCACTGGCGTCAGTCCGGCCGAAGGGACATGGATTTATGAATTGTGCCGGAGAATCAAACCACAAGCCACGCTTGAAATTGGGCTGGCTTATGGATTCAGCACTCTTTATTTCTTGGCCGCTCTCACGGCGAATAACAGCGGGCGCCACACTTCGATCGACCCATACCAGGTGAAGGTCCCTGGGCGATGGGCCGGAATCGGCCTAGCGCATGGGAGGCGGCTCGGAGGAGAAAGGTTCCGCTTCATTGAAGAGCAATCGTTTGCTGCACTCACCCACCTTGCGGACGGTTCCGCGCGCTTTGACATCATCTTTGTGGACGGTCGGCATTTCTTTGATATTGTCGTGACCGAATTCTCTCTCAGCGCAGAGCTGTGCTCGATGGGAGGGTACGTCATCTTGCATGATATGTGGTTGCCAGCAATTCAGCGAGCTGTCGCATTCATCCGCAGCAACAGAACAGACTTCGAATACATTGAAACTCCGCTGGCGAACATTGCGGTGTTCCGACACACCGGAACGGACGACCGGCAGTTCCGGCATTTTGTGGATTTTTGAACGTTCATAGAACGCCAGGATCATCTCATTTAGTTGCGCGTGCGGTTAATTGCGCGTGCTGTTAACGCGTTCTAGAGTGCTTTCTAGGGACTTGCGTGCCATCTGTCGCTCTGTATGTCGTTGAAAATACATTAACTTGCGGATTCGATTCCTTCCGCGCTCACCATCTCTCTTAAGAGGTCACCGAACCTCACCTGCCGTTTCATCTGCCGTTCGGGGCTGACTGTTTTTTCGAATCTTCTCGACTGCGTTGACAGCGCGCGTCACCGCACCCGATTCAGTCTCAGCTTGGCGAACGGTTGAGTCTGCCCATTGGCAATGTTGTCGATCACCCACTGCCACGAATCCGCAGCTTTGTCGTAGGTGAAGGTGTTGTGAGTTTGATCGGAAGCCGACAATGTGAAGATGAAAGGAATCGAGTCTCCCGTTAGTTTTCCATGGGCAATGCCTTCGGGCGCGAGGCCGCTACCAGCCGTATTGTCCAGCCACAGGCAGGTGTACTGGTCTGTCTTTGCATCCCAACCAATATAGACGATTGCTTCATATGCCGTGCCACCAGTGGAGTTCTTGTCGCGAGAGACTTCGTGCAGCTGCACATACTCGTGGTCCAATACCCATTCTGCTTGAACATCGTGCGTCTTTTGTTTGCCGGCGATAGTCCCTTGCAGAATCCACGTACCTGTTAAGTGGTTGAGCAATGCCGTCGCCGCGGGCGGCATATCGGATTCAGCCGAAGCGAAACAGCAGAACAGCACAGAACACAACACAAGAACGATCGCGCGACTTCGAACCATATAAGTTCACCTCGTTGTGACTCGAGCCACAGTTAAGTCTGTTCAGATTCAATCTAATTCAGAGGCTTACACGGCAGCAGCGCCTTCCAGGCTAGTTGCGCTTCTTCTGCCCCGTTTCGTGGGTGGGCTACCGCCTACAGACGCGATGAAGAGAAAATTATCACCTGCCGCACTGTGCCGCAAACTCACGAAGCACCTACCAACTTCTGATCCGGGCTATTCTGTTTCTCCGCTATAATTCTGCGCGCTGAAGGTCTGAAATGCCTCTCAATCCTGGAACAAGGTTCGGTCCCTACGAGATTGGCGCGGCGCTCGGCGCATCCTCGTTCTACCAAGTAGCTGCAGACGAGTCCGCGCCCCCACAACTGCTGTTTCAGGCAGCAATCGAATGCTTCACATTGACGTGTCCCCCGAGGGAGTAGTGGTGTTTGCGAATTTCGTTTCCGGCCTGCCGGAAATCGACTATTACTCGCCACGAGATCGCGGCATAAGGAGGCTTGTTCCCCAGGGAGCGGAATGCCGGTTCTCCACCGACGGCAAGTGGCTGGCCTACAACTCGAAGTTAGTTATTTACGTGCAGCCGTTTCCCGGCCCGGGAGGCCGCATTCAGATTTCTAGCTCGGCCGGAGCGCAGCCGGTGTGGAGTCGAGATGGACGCCACCTATTTTATATAGCGCTCGATAAGAAGCTGATGGAGGTGGATTTCGACCCGCGAACGGCGACAGCCAGTGCCCCCCGAGTGCTGTTCCAGACACGAATTCTCTCAACTCGGTGCCCGCAGAGCATTCCGCGCCCATTACCATGCTGAGCAATTGGACGTCGGCGGTTGAGAAGAGATGAACACGAGTGCCAGCCCCCTTGACAGCACTCATTGAGCGGAGCCAGACTGGTTAACGTTCACAGCGAAACCGGACGCGCCACCGTCTTCGGCGTGAATCGTCCCGCCGGCAAATCACTCAACCCAAGCCACCAATTCTGGCCAGAGGAGTAAGCATATGAAGAAACTGCTGATGATTTCGATTGCCTTTCTTTTGCTGATGTCTTTGAGCGCATTTGCCCAGTATGGTGGAACTCAGGGAAGCACGAGCGACCAGAGCTCCACGATGGACAAATCCACGAAAAAATCCGTCAAAATGTCGGGCAAAATTGGCGATGACGGGAAGACGTTCACCGACAAGGATGGCAAGAGCTGGACAATCAGCAACCCAGATACGGTGAAGGGTCACGAAGGGCATGATGTGAAAATTCACGCGTATGAAAATGCCGCCACGAGCGAACTGCACGTTACCTCGGTGAAGATGAAGGGCGAAAAGAAAGAGAGCATGAAGAAGGATGACATGCAGAAGTGATGAACGGTTCTCCCTGCGGGCCGGCGGCTAGCGCTGGCCCTTTTTCACCTCCCCTTCCTTGTCTGCGTTCAACTCCGAACCGTCTCTACTCGGGAATCTCATCCGCCGTGGCTGGTCGATCCGCTCGCAAAGCCAGTCTGTCACGGCTTTCGGGCAACCACCTCGACAAGGCAGCCGGAAAAAGGCCCCTCCCGCGAGCACATTTAAGAGGTATACTGCTAGCAATTTCTCTTAGGTCGAGCTCGGCAGAGTGCGCCACCGCTCAGTCTCACTCCCCCCGCACATTCTCCGGGTCGATTAAGGGCTTCTATGCAAAACCGGAAGGACGGCCCCAATACTCAGGAAAAGGCGCCTGAAGCGTCCAGCCACGGCTCCCTCGCCCTGAATCAGCAGGCGTCCACACGGCCCACAGTAATAGAGAAGCCCGAGTCTTCTGACCTACCCACGATGATCGATCTAGGGCCAGCGAAGCCTTCCTCTGCGGAAGCAGCAACCTCGATCGATTTGGGACCGGGTCCCAGCCGTGCAGCCACGATCCCGTCAGTGACCCCATTCAGTGGTGGCGTCCTGTTACAACCGGGCACCCTACTCGGCAGCCGCTATGAAATTGTGCAGCTACTTGGAGAAGGCGGCATGGGTGCGGTTTACAAGGCAGTCGATCGCGAACTGGATCGCGTAATCGCCTTGAAAGTAATCCGTCCCGATCTGGCCGGCCGTCCGGAAATTCTGCAGCGCTTCAAGCAAGAGCTCATCCTGGCACGGCAGGTGACCGACACCAATATCATTCGCATTTTCGATCTTGGGGAAGCGGATGGCATCAGGTTCATAACCATGGAGTTTGTCGAAGGACAAACACTTCATGAAATGCTTCGCACTCGCGGCAAGCTCCCCGTCAGCGAGGTGGTCGAGACGCTGGAGCAGACGCTGAGCGGGTTGCGTGCTGCGCACCGGGCGGGTGTGATTCACCGCGATCTGAAGCCGGGCAACATCATGCGCGACGCACAGGGTCGCGTGGTCATCATGGATTTCGGTCTTGCCCGTTCGCTGGAAGGCGATGGTATGACCCGAACCGGTGCCATGCTCGGGACCATGGAGTATATGTCTCCAGAGCAGGCGCTGGGAACCGAGCTGGATGCTCGCTCGGACTTGTTCACGGTCGGGCTGATCTGTTACGAGCTGCTGACGGGCAAAATGCCCTTCCATGCGGACAGCGCGGTAGCCAGCCTGCTGCGGCGCACGCGAGAGCGTGCGGTGCCCATGACCGATCTCGATCGTGAGATTCCGGGCGTGTTCAGCAACATCATCAGCAAATGTCTGGAGCGCGATCCCGCCTTGCGTTATCAAAGCGCACAGGCTGTTCTGGACGATCTGCATGCCTGGCAGGGGAAGGGCAGCAAGAGCCGAATCTCGGCGTCATCGAGTGCGTTGCTGCTGAACCGCCTGCGCGAGGTTTCCTGGAGGCGGATCGCCATCGGAGTTGTCGCGTTGGCCGTTGTCGTCGTCCTTGCTATGTATCTCGGGCGGAATCGTACGCCTAATGCTGGTCAGCAGCATACTCCCGTGTCGGTGCTGGTTGCCGATTTTCAGAACAACACTTCCGATCCGCTTTTCGACGACACGCTCGAACCCATGTTTGATGTGGCTCTGGAAGGAGCCAGCTTCGTTAATGCTTACAACCGCACCAATGCGCGGAAACTGGCGGCCAAGCTTCCCAATCCCGCCACGAAGCTCGATGAACAGGCAGCGCGTCTCGTAGCTGTACGCGAGGGCGTGAGCGCGATTGTCACGGGATCTCTCAACAGCCGCGGCTCAGGTTATGAGATCTCGGTGCAGGCGTTTGACGCCATGACCGGCAAACTGCTTGCTGACGCGAAGGGCACGGCAGCCAATAAGGATGAACTGCTGCTCGACATTCCCAAGCTGGCGGCGCCCATCCGCAAAGCCCTTGGTGACACTACGCCGGAGTCGGTCCAATTGGCCGCCACCCAAGGAAGCTTCGCGACCAGCAATCTCGAAGCGGTGCACCAATACAGCATCGCCATGGAGCAGCAATTTTCCGGCAAATGGCAAGACGCGTTGCAATCATTCTCGAAGGCAGCGGACCTGGACCCGAACTTTGCCCGTGCTTACGCGGGAATGGCTGCCGCTGCCGGCAATCTCGGCCAGATGCAGGACGCGGAAAAATACGCCAAGCTGGCCATGGCACACGTGGACCGCATGACCGAGCGCGAACGTTTCCGCGTGAGGGGCCTGTATTACATACGGACAGAGAATTGGAAACAGTGCATCGAGGAATACGGCGAGCTGGTGAAGCAGTATCCCGCCGATAACATCGGACAAAATAACCTTGCGTTTTGCTATGCACGCCTGCTGAATATGCCCAAGGCTATGGATCAGGCCCGACAGGCGCTGCAGACTGCACCAAAAGATGTAATGACGCGGATGAATTTTGCGTTGTACTCGTGCTACGCCACTGACTTCCCAAGTTGCGAGCGCGAGGCGCACGCAGTGCTGCAATTGAATCCCGCGTATGAAGAGGGATTTCTCGCGCTCGGCTACGCTCAAGTAGGGCAGAATGAGCTGCCGCAAGCCGCCGAGACTTATCAGAAACTGCAGAAGGTCAGCCCGTGGGGCGAGTCGCTTGGCCTGTCCGGATTGGGAGATCTCGCCCTGTACCAGGGCAGGCTCCGGGAGGCCGCTGACATTTTTGAGAAAGGCGCGGCCGCAGACCTGGCCGCTAAAAAGCCTGATGCCGCGGCGGACAAGTTCGTAATGCTCGCGTACGCGAAGCTGTTGCAACGAGATAATCAGTCCGCGATTGCGGCCGCGGAGAAAGCCCTCGCCAACAGCGAATCGATCAAGACACGTTTTCTTGCAGCCCGTGTACTGGTGGAAGCCGGAGCGACTGCGAAGGCACAAAAACTGGCGGCCAGTCTTGGCTCGAGTCTGCAGGCTGCGCCACAAGCCTACGCCAAGCTGATCCTCGGCGAAGTGATGTTGAAGGAGAAGAATCCCAAGCAGGCGATCCAGTCCTTCACCGAGGCCAAAGACCTGATGGACAGCTGGATTGGCCGCTTCGATTTGGGACGCGCCTATCTGGATGCTGGCGCATTTGCGGAAGCCGATTCAGAATTCGACCGCTGCCTCAAGCGGCGAGGCGAGGCTTTAGAACTCTTCATGGACGATATGCCCACGTACAGCTATCTTCCCGCCGTTTACTACTATCAAGGACGTGTCCGCGAAGGTCTGAAGAGTCCGGGATTCGCTGATTCCTACCGCACGTATCTGAACCTGCGAGCGCAGAGCGCCGAGGATCCGCTCGTCGCTGATATCCGGCACCGCCTGGGTCAATGAAAAAGGCCCGGAAGGACGGCGTTCCGCCGCCGTCCTGGCCTCGCACGAAATCAAGCCTCTTCCGCACGTTTCTACTTAACCGTGAGTTGAACGGTAGTGCTATGCGAGAGGTTTCCGCCTACTAAGGTTCCGGTGATGGTCAACGTGAACGTGCCATGATTAACGTTCTTGTTCGCAGACAGAGTCACCGTCGACTGAACCGGCGATCCCTGCAGATTATCTGTCACGGGAGAAACCGCACAGCTTGAGTTCGGTGGCGCCCCAGTGCAGGTGAGCGCGACCGAACCAGTGAGACCGCTGATCGGGGTTAGGCTGATGGTATAGAAGGCCTGGTGTCCCGACGAGATGGTCTGGGCAGAAGGTGTGGCTGTGATGGAGAAGTCCCCTACCGGTTGGGCAACGCCGCCGGACGTGCTGCCAAGGAAGTTGCTGTCCCCGGAGTAAGTAGCCGTGAGTGTTCTTGAACCTGAACTGGTGAAGGTAATCGAACAGCTACCGGCACCGCTCGCAAGTGCCACGGGACCGCACATCTCACCAGTACTGGAAGTTACAGTAACGCTGCCGGTAGGCACAGCGCTTCCAAACGCAGCCGTTACTTGGAAAGTCACCGTTACGACCTGCCCGATTATCGACGGATTGGGCGCGCCGGAGATGATCGCTGTGACGCTCGCGGCTTTTGCAATGACAAGCGTACCGCTCGCACTGCCTTGATAGTTGGTACCGTTGATCGTGGCCACGACCGCGTAGCTGCCCGCGTTTGTCGGCGGCGTTGCTGAACCGTTGTACGTGAAATTCACTGTTAGACCAGCCGGGACCGTGGTTGCGGTCGCGGATTTCGGTGTTCCGTCATACGTCGCGCTCAGGCTGCCCAACGTTACCGTGGCTGTGGCTTTGCCGATTGTCAGCGGATAAGTCGGCGCTGTGCTGCCCGAAAAATTCGCGTCACCCGAGTAGGAAGCGTTAAATGAATGGTTCCCAGCGCTGACGGAACTGATGGACAAACTTGCGGCGCCTGCGGTCAATGACGCAGTGCCCAGAGCGGTCTGCCCGTCGGAGAAGCTGACGGTGCCAGTTGGCGTTCCCGCGCCTGGGGCAACGGGCGACACTGTAGCAGTCACGACCGCTCCAGCTTGGCCAAACGTGATGTTTACCGGTGAACTCGACACGGTGGTTGTCGTCGATGCCTGGGTGACATTTATCGCAAACGGCGCCGACGTGCTAGCCGAGAAATTCGCTGCTCCGGAATAGCTCGCCACAACCGAATGGTTTCCAACACTGAGTGTGGATACCTGAAGCGCAGCTGTTCCGGTACCGCTCAGAGTGATTGCACTGCCGAAAGCAGTGCCGTCAATGCTGAAGCTCACCGTCCCAGTGGGAGTTCCGGTGGCCCCAGTCACAGTTGCAGTGAGCGTTACCTGCTGGCCAAAGACGGAAGAGGCCGATGATGCGATCACTGCGGTACTGGTGGAGCTTTGCACCAAACTTACGACCAGAGGAGAGGACGGACCGCTTTGTACCCCCATGTTTGTTCGTTTCCGTTACGAAATATGTGTAGGTCGTAAAAGCAGCCGAGGTATCCGTGAACGTCGTTACGGGTGGGGCTCCGGATACAGTACCGATTTGCGTGAACAGATTCGCGTTAGCAGTGACATCTGAGGGCGTGGGGAAGGTACCTTGTGCGCGCCAGATCCCGTAGCTGCGAATTTGGCCGAAGCCGCTGGGGGCATTCCAGCTCAACGGCACGTTCTGATTGCTCTCGACTGAACCGACACAATCAGTGCAGGTGAGTCCGGTCGGCGGATCGGCGGTTGAAGCAACCGTGTCCAAGTCGACCTCGGTACCGCCTCCACCCGCTTTGAGGCCGCCACCGCCTGCTTTTAGGCCACCGCCTCCGGCCTTGAGACCGCCACCGTCATTGTCGATGCCGCCGCCTCCAGCCTTCAAGCCACCGCCTCCGGCTTTGAGACCGCCTCCGGCGGAGGATCCGAACGCATTCGCCCGCGCGCTCATCTGCTGGAGATTGATCGACTCCCAATCGTTGAAGCCAGAGAATGGCGAGTCAGCGGTCGTACCGTTGTAATTCAGGTCGATTCCGGGAGAAAGCACCGCATCCGGAAAAGTCAGGTCATTGTTGAAGTCGAGCGGCGCGGAAAATGTGCCGCCAGAAGCCACCGATCCATCGACCCGTACGCCTGGAACATCGTTCGGTCCCAGCGGACTGCCATCGCAGTGCGCGGCAGCGTATCTGTGGCCACTTGTATTCTGCAGTTGCACGTCGAGCTTATTGGGTACCGAATACCAGCGGGTCAGATGAGCCGCCGGCTGGCTGGTAAACAGATCTACCCCTAGTCCAATTGATTCGCTTAAAGACGGATATGCTTCGCTCAGGGGTGGTAAGGTCTGCCCCGAATAGTCATATCCGCCGTCAACAAAGCCACGGACTTGGAATAGATAGTTCATCACGCTGACGAAGTTAGGCTTGCAGTTCAGTTCGTAAGAGGGCAAGAAAGGGTTCTGAGGGTCTTTGTAATAGGTCCCGCCGTGGGTCAGGGTCAGGGCGTGGCCAAGTTCATGCATCAGAGTACCGCTCTGCACGGGGATGCTGCCGGTTTGGTTGTTGCAGTAGGTCTGCCCCGAGCCCAGTGATTGTGACGGGTCGGGCTGGCAGTTCGGCGGATCATCCGCCCCCCACAAGCCCAACGTGATCATCGCATCTCCGCCGCCGCCAAAATCCGAATGGCCGGACGTGCTGGTTGGCCCGAGGTAGGTGACACCCAATTGGGGCTCTTTGCTGAAATCGTAGGTGCCGCTGGCAACGTTAGCAGTCGCTATGGAGAAGGTAGTGGTGGTGATGCCATTGGAGGTGCTTGAGCTCGGGCTGGCGAAAAAGTACGTCCCGTTAAGAGCCGCCTGCCCGAGAGCTCCGGCGACAGTTATCCGGGTACTGCTGCTGTCAGCGCACGCACTGATGTTGGGATTGGGACAGTCGCCCGGCTTAAGAACGCCCACCGGGGACTGTATCGTAACCGTGGCCGTTGTCCCCGAGTTCACGATTGAGACCAAGCGCGGGATCGTTGGATCCGACAGCGCGGTTCCAAATGTGCTCCAGTACGACCTTGCTGCTCCCACTGAATGGCCGAAGAAAAGATAGCGATAGCTCTTGTCTCTCCCTGGCTGGAAATTGCCCAGGGTCGACTGGTTCTGGAGAAACTCGAAATCACCCTTCCAGCCGATTGCAGGCTGTCCGGGAAAGGCGCACAGAGTAGTCCCGTCCGTGCACACCACTGCGCCCTCCGATATTGCCTTCCCACCTGTACCTGCCTGCGGAGCCGAGGTTCCCGGTGGAAGTGGGCTGGGAATGGGGACTGGATATTGAATTACGTACGGATCGCCGGGATAGATATTTTGCCCGAGGCCGTTCGTCCCCAGGTCAAAATGGACGTTCACGCCTTGTGTTGCAAACGCACCGCCAACGGCGTCCACAGCCGCCTGCTTTGGCAGGTGCGAGTGTAGGAATGGCCCAGCCGACCCATCTAAATTGTTCAGATAATCGACTTCAGCGAAGATATCCTTCACATTCGGGCTCGCTCCGGGCAACGCTACCCATTGTCCGCTGACCGCATCTGTGTAGCCCTGATTCGTCTCCCAAACGTCGAGTAGTCCATCACTGTCCGTGTCTTGAACCGTAGTGCTCAAAATCATTGCGCCCCAGGACACGCATCCGCCGTTACTGGGCGACGGAACTATCGAGGTCGTCTCTGCAGTATCCGTGGTGCTGACATATCCGAGTTGGCTGAGGACCCACGTTGGATTGTCCCAACTTCCGTAGACTCCCGGGAAGGGAGGCAGCGTGCCGTAGAGCGACAGAAGGGGCTGCGAGGCGTTGTTGAGAAATACCTGCTCATTCTTGTTCACCTGGCCGTTGCCAACGATATGCGTGAGCTTCGAGGTAAGGTTCGCAACCGCCGGTTGATAGAAACCCACCATCTTTTGGGTTGTACTCTGTCCGGCGTTGCTCGGGGCGTACGCCCCATCGTAGAGCACGATCGCATTCAATGGGACATTCGGGGACAGCACTCGGTAGATGATCACCAGCGTTGCGCCCAGCGCATTTGGCTGTGTATTTCCGTTGCTTCCACTATCCGCAAGACGCACGGGAATAGTGCCGTTAGCCTGGAGCGCGCCAAACGTCGGCGAGGAAGGATTCAAGTCGATAGGCAAATATGGTCGGACATCCGCACGGTACGTGCGCATCGTCTTCGAGCCCTGAGCTGATCCCGAACAGCCACCCGAACTCCATGACACGGGAGCTTTGGGATTCCCCAGCACAGTTCCGGAGACAGCGTAGCTATTAAAGAACGCCTGCTGCCCAGCAAATGTCGATTGGCTACCCTCGACAGTTGCCCAGTACAGATAGGCGGCCACAATGTCGGCTCCCTTCGGTACCGTGGTGGGAACGCCATTCTGAGAGGGCTGCTTGGTGTCGGGGATGCTGATTGTCCCAGGAGCAAAGCCGCTTCCGTCGGGAGCTCCTTCCACCCAGCCGGCTACAACATAATCGCCGGTCACAAAGTAGTTTTTGAAAATACTCAGCGGGTTAGTCCCGGTCTGCGCGAAGCTCGCTTCCCTAAACCCGAGCACCAACAACGAGGTCAATGCGAAGGAGAGGACTACTCCAAACCGGCAGGCGGCGCGTATTCCTGCGCTAGGGCAGCGAAGCATTGGGATTTCCTTTCATTAATCGAAGGTCTGGGGGCCTTCGAGGCGAAGACATAAGAACCCGCTCACGGCGCAGAATGTCGCAGCAGCCATGGCGTACTGGCTCCCAATCAGTGGGCCTTCTTCTTTGTCGAGCCTCTTTTGATTGCCGGGAGACTTTCAGACCATCTTGATCGCAGCCAGATAAGGGGGATGGCCCAATCGAGATTGCGCTTCATCTTCGCTGAAAGGTCGCTCCTAGTCAAACAAAAACAGGACAACGGAAAGATATTTTTGTCTGCGCAAACGAATGGAGAGGTCTTCCGCGTTACTGACGTTGAAAAAGTTTGCACATCCGGCTCGCAATCCCGATCTGCTTGCTAGCTGCTTTCTGACCAAGGTGGTTGCGCCGGGACAGCGACGTTCGAATTTTCACCCCAGTGAGGCAAAAATTTGACATAATGCCGCGCCAGCAAGGAGAAGCTATGGGGCGCAGCAAGCAACAGAGTTCTCGGCCGAATATCGCCATCGTCACCACCGATGAATTGGTCGGACCCACAGCGCAAAGTTGCCTCGCGGAAATCTGTGACCTGCACCTATTGCAAACCTGGGCTGAGCTCAGTGTGCTCCTGGCGCAGGAACCGCTCGATGGAGTACTCATTGATGTCGATACCATCCGGGAACGGAGCGAAGATGGCTTGGCTGCTATTCACGAGCTGCGTGCGCTTGCTCCCGAAGTCGTGCTCTTTGCCATGACGCGGTCGGTCAGCCGCAATATGCGATTGAAAGCGGTTGCTGCCGGCGTAGATGATTATTTCGTCGCTCCCATCGATTTTGACGAGGTCAAGATTGTGCTCGCGCGCGCTCTGGACAGGCGCGCCGCCGAATTAGAGTGCCGCACAGCCCAGGAGCAAGGGCGGGTTATCCAACCCTCTTTTGCCGGCCTCGTCGGCAGCAGCGAGCCCATCCAGCTTGTATATGAAGCGATCGAGACTCTGGCGCAGAGCAACACGACTGTGCTGATTCGCGGCGAGAGCGGCACGGGAAAGGAACTGGTCGCGCGGGCCATTGTGGCGCAAGGACCGCGCTCCGACAAGCCATTTGTCAGCATCAATTGCGCGGCGCTGCCCGAGAACCTGATCGAAACCGAGCTTTTCGGCCATGAGAAAGGGGCTTTTACCGATGCGCGTGAGTCGCGAGCCGGCCACATCGAGTTGGCTCACACGGGAACGCTATTCCTCGATGAGATCGCCACTCTCTCTCTTCCGCTGCAATCCAAGCTGCTGCGGGTTCTGGAAGACCGCGCGGTCACACGGATAGGAGGCAAGAATCCCAGGAAGATCGACTTTCGCCTGATCGCCGCCACCAACGAGGATCTGGAAGAGATGGTCCGAACCGGGCGCTTTCGCGAGGATCTCTATTACCGCATCAATGTCGTGCCCATCGTGCTGCCGGCCTTGCGGGATCGGCCCAGTGACGTCCCCCTGCTGGTCAATCATTTCCTGCACGAGTACTGCACCGCGAACAACGTGCCCTTGAAGGTGATCGAGCCGGAAGTGATGGCGATTCTGGAAGAAGACCCTTGGCCGGGAAACGTGCGGGAGCTGGAAAATCTTGTTCAGCGCCTCGTGCTCATGGTGAAAGGACCGGTCATTAAGGTTCAGCATCTGCCGCAACGGATTCTCTATCACAGCACGGCCACCCAGGAGTCACTGCTCATTCCGGAGGGTGGTGTGAATTTTGACGAAGAGATAGCCCGCATCGAAGAAGCCTATTTGCAGGCCGCACTGCGCCGGAGCGGCGGGAAGAAGGTCAGCGCGGCGGCATTGCTGCACATCAATCCGCAAAAAATGAAGTATCTCTGCCGCAAATATGGCGTGCAGGGTTAAGAATTAATCGTTCAAGGGTTAATTTTTAACCCAACCTCACAGGACTTCGTGATCCAGGACACGGGTAGCTGTGATAAGTTCTTGATTTCTTGCGGTTTTTACTGTGTGCATTCGGCCCCTGCAGGTTGGCATGGCGTGTGCTAGTTAAATCGCCAGATCGGTATAAACAAACCGGTCGCAAGTTCCGAAGTCAAATTCGAATGGAGGATTGCATGTCGATCCAGAAGAAATCGCTCATCAGCCGCCGCACCGCCGCAACGAAAGCTATCGTAGCCAAGCCCGATGCCACTAGCGTCTCCCCGACCCAAGTGAAAGCCCTGCAGGTGAAACCGGCACAGGTGAGAGCGACGCACGTCAAAGCTGTCCAGATTAGACCCGCTCAGGTAAAGCCTGCGCAAATCAAGCCGGCGCAAGTGCGGGTAACCCAAGTCCGGGCAGCCCAGGTGCGTCCCGCCCAGATAAAGAGCTATTGAGTTGAGTTTTCAGGCGACATCGGGAGAGGCTGGCGAGCGCCAGCCTCTTTTGTTTTAGCCTCTACCAAACCTTTCGTCCCAGGAGTTCTGCGAGAAATCGCCAGGAACGTCCGGCCAGGCTGCCCCGGCGAACGAAAACCTTCGCTGAGCCCGTCGCTCCATCCTGCAGTGATCCGTCGTTGTCCAGAAATACATTGGCGGTGTAGTAGCGGGGAGGGTTAATCCCCTGCAGTTGGGCCTTGGGAACCAGCCCTGCCGCGATCGATGTAGTTGCTGCTGAGACTGACGATACAGCTCCAGAAACGGTCCTGAACTGCCCATCCACATGCAGGCGCACACGCGCCCCCGCCTTAAGATCATGCATGGCAAATTCCGGGACGTAGACTCGTGCGCGCATCTGCTGCGTGTTCGCGAGTTCGAGGAGCACATCGCCCTCGTCCACCGAGGCCCCGACCAGATTGCCGGGGTGCGCCGTGGTGACCAACCCCGCGATCGGACTTACGATTTCAAGCTGGGCGAGTTTGTCTCTAAGTAGTCGTTCCTTTTCTGCAAGCTGCCGCCGGTCCTCATCGGCGGCAGCAAACCCGGCATAAGCGATCGAAGCCTGCGTGGCGCGCCGTTCGGCTACCGCCAGATCTGCTTTTGCCTGTGCTGCCTGCGATTCGAGCTCCAGATTCTGCAAGCGAATCAGGGGAGCACCTACACCGACGCGCTGTCCCTCGCCGGCGTCAACCCTCAAAACTGTCGCGGGCGTGGTGGCCCGCACAACAACCCTCTGGGCAGCTTCCAATGTGAAAGGCGCGTGCACGAATTCCGGCCAAACCGGTAGAAACAGCGCCACGACAACGGCTGCTGCAGTTGCTACAGAGCGCGATGGTGTTAACCAGGAGCGCACGCGCTCTTTCTTGTCCAGATACAGAATCCTCATAAACTTCCCCAGGAGCTTAATTCGGGAGCGGAACACCCAGTAACCGATAACTGCTGCCGGCAAGAAGGCCCACTCCGGCGTGTATGACAGCAGGATGTGATAGGTGATCACCATCAAAAATGAGAGCAGAGTGTAGCTGTAGAGTCCGGATAAAATCGCATATACGACGTAAAAGGCGCGTTTTCGGCGAGGCACGTATAACAAGTCCACGGGTAGACCAAACACATGCTTCCGAATCCATCCCGAAAGAAATTCGGTGCTGTTCTCCTTCAGGGCAGGCTCGCTGACCAGCTCGGAAAAGATCAAGTAGCCATCAAGTTTGATCAAGGGATTCAGGTTCAGCAGGGAAACACCAATGCCGGTGACCATCATGATTTTGTAGGACCAGTCATGGATACCCATACCGGTTGGTGTTGCCCACCAGACAACGGTGGCAAGGAAACAGATGACCAGATCAAGCCAGATGCCGGCAATCGCCGTCGCAATCCGTGCCCACCGCCCGCCCAGCACCCAGACCTGGGTGGCGTCACAAAAGAAGCTGGGAGCGAAGTACAAAAGATTGAATCCCATGCGCTCAATCTTGGCGCCGAAATGCTTTCCGACTAAGCCGTGGGCAGTTTCGTGGCTGGCAGCCATAGCGCCAAACAGGAACCAGAACTCGAGCAGATCAACGCCGGACTTGGCAGTGAAATTGTAGAAGGCAAAACTGTCCGCCCATATTTCTCCAAAACGGTCAGCCCACATCCAGATCATCAGCACGAAGCTGAGGAGGGTCGCGCCCACAAACCACGGCGTGAACATGAATTTCAGCTTGGGATAGAGCCGGGTGATGTAGCCATCTGCGTTGGGCCACACCTTCAATGTGATGTCCGACATATCGGCGACATGGAATCGGCTGCGCTTTTTGCGGGAACTGCGCAGCTCCTGTTGCAGAAGGATGTTCTGCTCGAAGGGTCTCTTGTAAAGCAGCTGCGAGTTGCTCTGAAGATAGCTTGCCAGTTCGCGGACATCCTCGGGCGCAACCGCCATGCCCGTCTGCTGTTCGAAAGCTGCACTCACTTCTTTAGGAGTGCGCTTGCCGTCGAACAACTCGATCAGTTGCCACTGAACGGGCTTGAACCGGAACACGAGATCGGTACCCGGTTTCTTGGCCAGAATTACCGGATCCCCGTTCTCGATGTGTTGTTTTGAAATGACGGTGGGATCGAGCTTGGGGGGATTCTTCTGGATGAGCCTCTCCGGCAACTCTGGTAGAGCTACGTCGAGGGCTCGGACGATATTCATTGCAAGTTGGGGAAACGAACAGTGGCTCGCATGCCTGGATGCAAGCCAGGAGCAGCCCCTGACAATTCCGCCAGTACCTCAATCGTGTCGCTGGAAGGATCCACAACCGGGCTGACCTGTAAAACTTTGGCGCGGCATTCGTTCGCCGAGGCGCTCTCTGAACTCGAAACCGAAGCCGTGCTCCCTGGCTTGATTTGTCCTATGAATCGCGCCGGAAGCGTGACACGAACCCGCATCGGACCCGTGGCTGTAACCCAGAACAGTTTTTGATCCCGGATGACCGCCTCGCCAGCGCGCACGTAGCGGCGGGCGACTACTCCATTAAAGGGCGCTCGGATACGGGTCTTCTCCATTTCCAGCTCCAGCGAACGCTGCGTATCCTGCGCATTGGTCAGGAGCTCCTGCACGCGTTTGACGTCCCACTGGTCCGATTCGGCTTTGTATTTGGCATGGTCGAGCTGTTCTTTCGTGATCACCTGCGCATCCCAAAGTTTCTGAGCGCGAGCGTAGTCAGCCTCGAGAACTTTGGCTTCAGCTTCCCAGTTCTTAAGATCGAATTCCACGCTGCGGGTTTTGGCGCGGGCAGCTTCGAGGTCGGCGGATAGCTGGCGATCATCGAGTTGAGCAAGCGATTGCCCAGCTTTCACGGAGGTGCCGGTTTCAGCAAAAATCTGCGCCACGACGCCCTCGCGCTGGGCGGTCACGTCGACCTGGTTCTCGACAATGATTGGCCCGGACGCGGCGAAGCCGGTCGTTTGAGGGAGCGCGGGCTTGGCCGGCGGGTTTGCAGCTTCATGGACAACCGGCTGTGCCGCGGAAACACTTGGCAGCGGAGAATCGCTGCAGGCAAGCAAAACGCTTAGCGGTACTACCACAATAAGAAGCTTGGAGAAGTTGCGCATGCTCACCTCATTACCACCCAAACCAATCCCATAGCTTGGACCACGCCCACATCGCCATGCGACGGAAAAGCACAACACCTGTCGGCCGCCACCCAGTCGAAACTTTTCCGCGTCCCTGCATCCCCGCCAGCAGTTCGCCGTCGGGATTGGGCACACTGATGCGGGCATAAAAGACACGCTGGTCGCCTTGCAGCTGCGCTTGCGGGCTGACGACAACCACTTCTCCATGGAAGGTGTGTGTCGGGAAACCGTCCAGCTTGATGCTTGCCTGTTGAGAAGGCCGCACTAGAGCGATGTCGTTTTCGTCCACGGTGACATCGATCAAGGCGTGGGAATTGTCGACAATGTCGGCGAAAGTGTCCCCAAATTTAAGTTTCCGGCCAACCATGTTTTCGACCTGTGGCGTCGCCACCACACCGTCGACCGCTGAACGTAAAACTGTTTCGTTCAGGCGCTGCTCGGCGCGACCAACTTCCGATTGCCAATAGTCCGCCTGGGCGCGCTGGATACCCGCCTCAGTTCCATCGTTGTTGGCCAGGGCACGATCCATCTGCGAAATGGCAGTTTCATACTTTGCTCTGGCGGCGGCCAACTGCGAGCGGAACTCGGAATCTTCAAGACTCGCCAGCACCGCACCTTGCCTAACGATATCGCCTTCGCGCACATTGACCTGGCGGATGACACCTTCGACCTGTGCCCCGACATGTGCGGCACGAGCCGGAGCGACCACGGCGATGCCATCGACACGCAGCGGCAACGGAAACGCAACCAGAAAAATCAATAGCGCTGCAGCACCCGCAACAAATGCGGCTCTTCGCCGCTTCTCCAGCGCGAGAAACTTTTGTTTCTTTTGCAGGAGCGGCTCCAGTACGCCAATGAACGGAACCTCTTTGTACAAGGAAGCATTTCGCAGTGCTACCGTCGCCTGGCTCCCGAGCACCTTGATCATCTCCAAGTGAGCTTCCGTCAGAAAATCCGGATCGCTGCTCTCGAAGCAAAGCGTCCCAACCCTGCCCTCTTCGTCCAGCAGGGGAACCAGGTGAAAAGCGCGCATGCCGCTTTCGGCAAAGTAGGCTTCAAATTTAGCGCGTGTCTCCTCCCGGTCCGCATTGATTTCACTTCCGTGTTGCGTGACCAGAATCGGTTCATGTATCAGGGAAGCCCACTCTAAGAGCTGCTTGAGCGCCCGGTATTGTGGGTCATCGGCATTCACCTGGGCAGTGCCCGAAACTGCCTTGAGCTGCGACCGCCCGCGCTGCTCAAGCGCGATAACAGCTCGTTCATAAGGAATAACTGCGGCGGGTCCATTCACGATCGACTGCAGAACGCGATCTAGATCCAGAGTAGCGGTGATCTCAGCGCTGGTCTTGACCAGGGCTTCCAGAATCTCCAGCTTGCGTTCGGCAAGCAGCAGGCTGGCGTTGTGCAGTGCGTTGTTGGCGGTCTCGCACATACTCGCCAGCATGAATTCGTCGTCTTCATCAAAGGGTAAGCCGTCCTGGCGGTTGATGAGTTCCACTACCCCCACCAGGGACTCGCGATCCATCAAAGGTGACGCGAGCAGTGACCAGATTCGCCCCTCTTCGATTTCGCCATTTCGTCCTGCCAGACGCTGGTCATCCGGATCATTGATCAGAACACTCTCGCCGCTGTCGGAGATGTCACCGGAAATGCCTTCGCCCGGCCGTTGAACTAGGTTCAGCTCACCCGTGGGATCGAAACCTGCGCGGCTGGTCAGCACGACTGCATCACCATCGACCATCCACACGTTGACCGCTTGCACGCTCATGACTTCCTGAAACTTGCTGGCGATCATCGCGATCAGGTCGTCCAATTCGAGATTGGAATTGAAAACCTTCTCTAGATCGTAAAGCTGGGTTAGCCGCGAGATCGACGTTAGGTGAGTCGAGCGCTCGCGCTCGTAGGCGAGAGCACTGGCGAGGGCGGGCCCGGCGTATTCGGCAATGTCGTCAAGCTGCTTCAGCACATCTTGGTCAATAGATCCGTCGAAGGTCGCTGCCTCCAAGGCGCCGATCAGATCTCCCTCGGCCATAATAGGAACGTAAGCCAGCGACTGCAGAGTTCGGCGCGCGTGCAGGTGGGCATAGTCTTCCCGGACCAGTTCGCCTCCAGAGAACAGCAAGATCCTTTTCTGGTCCGCCAGCACCCCCAGCGTACCGCTCTCGAGGGGTACGAGGGCGTCGTCAAGGTGCACATCACCCACGGTAGCTTTAGCTACCCATTGTGGCTGGTCCTGATTGTCCAGGATATAAATGACGACCGCGCCGCCGCGCAACAGATCGGTAGCCTGCTGGGCCAGCAGAGCACAGGTGGGCTTGACCTCCCGCTCCCGGAGCAGGTTGCTGAAGAAATCACGCGAAAGCTCGGTGAAGCTGGGCCTCTGCACGTCCATCCCAACCTGCCTTTATCGACCGCCTTTTCGTGAGAGTTCGTTTGTGCGTGGGGGAAAACATGACGCCGCACTTGCAATTTCGCGACGGCTCTCGTACTTTGAGCGCGAACTCTAACAAACACACGGGACCGTGTCAATGTGCTTCCCGCCGAACGGCCGGAGCACGAAGGAGACCACGTTGAATATCAATGTCCGAACCCGAGGAGACGTCCATGTCATTCAATTACATGGCCCCTTGCGCCTGGGCGAGGCGGTCGATCGATTTCGCGACGCGGTAAACGAAGCCTTGGCGGCCGCCGAGCCGCATTTGGTCGTCAACCTGGCCGAAGTCCCCATGATTGATTCCAGCGGTGTCGGTGTGCTGGTCAAAGCACTGACGTCAGCCAAACAGCGGGGCGGGATGGTGAATCTGGTCAATCCCTCCAAGTTTGCGCTCCAGACCCTTCGTCTTGTCGGTGTGATCAACCTTTTTGGGATTTTTGACGAGGAAGAAACCGCGATCAAGTCTTTCGCATAAGGCTGGGATCATGCCGTGCTCGGCGACACGCAACAGTATCTATTCTTCGCGGAGCAGCGGCGGCAGGGCATGCCGTCCGCCCAAAGCAGGCCCAAGCCCGGCCGCAAAGGGGTAAGGGCTGAACTTGGGCCAGATGAGCGTTACAAAGCGGCAGCAACTCCGATGTCATGTTCCATGACAATGTTGCCTGGAAAACAGATTGAAATCAGCCCTTTAACTGCAACCGGGGCCATACAAGCCAAGGGAATTTCGGCTTTAGACCCTGGCCATGTGTTTCGCATAGGATGTGGTGGCGTCCCCGAGAATCCCGCCCCCACTGTCGTAACTTCCACGTCGGCCGCGCTCTGGTACGATATTTTCATCCCGGTGCCGCAAACCTTCCTATCATTATCTTCATCTTCGCGCGACCCACGCGGCTCCTTGGCGCATCCGGGACCGCGCCCGCCGCACTACTCGGGTGTCGTCTCTTCCAGTTTCAAGTACCTGATGCACACCGAAGTACACACCTTCGCGTTTTCCGTTGCGGCGAATGCAATTCTCTCGTTCTTCCCCTTCGTGGTTTTGCTGATGACGTTGATCCGGCGCGTATTCCATTCCCGAACCATGGATGCGGTCGTGATCGACCTGCTCCGCGATTACCTTCCCGCAGGTCAGGATTTTGTAATTCGGAATCTAAATGCGCTGGTCAGTGCGCGCCAACGCGTTCAGCTAGCATCTTTGCTCATCCTGCTGGTGACCTCCACCGGGGTTTTCCTGCCGCTCGAGGTCGCGCTGAACCGCATCTGGGGCTTCGCCAGGAACCGCTCGTACATCGGCAATCAACTGATTTCGCTCTGCCTCGCCTTCGGCTGCGGAGTTTTGGCATTGCTCTCGATTGCATTAACTGCAGGGAACATTCACCTGGTCGGATCGCTCCTTCACGGACACGCCAATTTCTTATTCCGACTGATCGGATTTCTGGTCATGAAGATTTTTGCGATTGCCGCCAGCATCGTGATCTTCTTCCTTATCTATTGGATTTTGCCGAATGGAAAAGTTCCCGCTGGAACGGTCTTGCCAACGGCAATTCTCATGGGTCTGCTCTCCGAAGCGCTGAAGTTTCTGTACATTCTGGCGCTGCCCTACTTGAATTTCCAGGAAGTGTATGGCCCATTTTCTTTATCAGTGAGTCTGATGTTCTGGGCCTTCATCACCGGACTACTGCTGCTAACCGGAGCGCACCTGTCGGCTAGAGGTCACGCGGCAGTCCGGACGCCATAGCTCCCCTCATCACCGTCTCTCGTGACGTCCGACACAGCGCGGGCCGGTTCCCTTATTTAGCATAAGAATGGCTCATCTTCTTTCCTTCCGGGCTCCTTCCAAACTCCCATTTCCGAGCGGTGTCTCATGTCCAGGATCTTTAAATGTCTTCTTGCCTTGCTGCTTACCTGCGGCGCTCCGGCTGTCAGCCAGCCCTCCTCGAATTCGTTGAACTTGCGCCAGCTTACGCGTGCCGCGGGATACATCTTTGCTGGGCGAGTTTTGTCGGTGTCTTCTGCAAGAACTCAGACCGGCGGCGACTCGCCCATGATCCGGATCACCTTCCAGGTGGAGCAGGGTCTGCATGGTGTCCGCACTGGGGCCAGACTCACGATTCGAGAGTGGGTTGGCGCTTGGGGTATGGGTGAGCGCTACCGCGTGGGGGAGCGTTGGCTGTTGTTCCTCTACCGCCCGAGCAAGGCGGGACTCACCAGTGCGGTGGCCGGAGCGCGCGGCCGATTTCTGCTCGATCAACAAGGGCGGGTAGTGCTGGGTCGAGCGCGAGCGCTGCTGCTGAACGACAGGCTCGCGCAAGCCACGCGCTACCGCGATCGCGTACGCCTGCGGGACTTTTCCCGTGCCATCCGAGTGGCTCGAGAACAGGAGTCCCTGCCATGACCCGCTTATCCCGGTATTTCCTTCAATCGTCCCTGCTAATGTTAGCGGCCCTGTTTTTCGTAACCTCCGCACGCGCTGGCGGACCACGCTATGTAGCTGGCGCAAGTTACTTTGATCCGGCTGTTAAGGGTATGCCACTGACCTGGCATCAAGGCCCTATCCTTTATTACACCGATCAGGGGAGCCTCAGCCCGATCTTGCCTCAGGCGATGGCTGACGCTTATGTTGCCGATGCTTTCAGCCGCTGGACCTCCGTTCAAACCGCGGCCCTCTTGTCGCAGCAGGCCGGTCAATTAAGCCAGGACGTAAATGGGACGAATGTGACGCGAGATTCCTTAGGCAATCTGCAACTGCCTGCGGACATCCAACCTACCGCGATCGGCAAGCCCATAGCGATCGTTTACGACGCTGACGGAGCTGTGACCGACGCTTTGTTGGGCGCAGGGGCGAGTGCGCCGTCACTGTGCTTTACCAACACAGTCTTTGGCGGCATAGACGCTTTCAGCACCGACGGACACCTGGCGCATGCCTTGGTTGTCATCAACGGAAACTGTGCCCAGACCGCTTCCCAGCTCCCCGATTTTCAGTACCGCCTCATTCGCGTCTTGGGCAGCGTGCTTGGGCTCGATTGGTCGCAACTCAACCTGAACGTCATCACGGGAAATCCCTCTCCGAGCGGTCAGGATTTCGCTGGCTTTCCTCTGATGCACGCAGCCGATCCGATCTCCTGTGTGCCCATTTCCATCTGCTATCCCACTGCCGATCAGCCCAAGCTGGATGATCGCGCTGCTTTGTCGCGGATGTATCCTGTGACGCCGCAGAATCAAGGTTCTTACCCGGGAAAGCTTCCTTTCGCGGAGAGCAGCGGGCGAATTCATGGCAGTGTTTATTTTGTCGACGCGAATGGGAACCCGCTCCAACCCATGCAGGGGGTGAATGTTGTCGCCCGCTGGCTCGACCCTGTGTCTCACCAGCCCTCAAAGCAGTACGCAATCTCGTCCGTTTCGGGCTTTCCTTTTCGTGGCAATGCCGGCAACACCATCACCGGATTCAACGACCCGCACGGCCTGCGCCTGGACCGGTTTGGTTCCGACGATCCGGCTTGGGAAGGTTTTTTTGATCTTGCCGGCCTTGTGTTTCCAGATGGTAATGACACAACTCAGTACCAGCTGACCGTCGAGTCCATCGATCCAATCTGGTCAGAATCGTTGCAGCCGTATGGACCGTGGCAGGTGAAGCCTTCGGGGACCGCGCAGCCCATTGTGGTGACCGTAGCTCGCGGCGGAGACGTTCAGCAAGACGTGCTCATGACGGGAAGTGCGAATCAACTGACAGACATTCGTGAGCCGGAGAGTTTCACATCTCCGGCGAAGATGCCGGCGGGGGGCGACTGGATCGGAACCCTCAGCTCGTACGGTGATGCTGATTACTTTTCTTTTTCGGGCCGGGTGAATCGCACGTTGTCAATCCAAGTGACCGCACTCGATGAAACCGGCGCCCCGAGTCAAGATAAAGCTCGGCCGGTAATCGGGGTTTGGGCACTATCGTCGCCGCCAGGGACACTTCCTGGGGTGGCTACTCCCACTGCCTTTAACAGTGGAACCTTCGCCGTGTCCGCCCTGCAAGGAGCATGGGCAGCGAGGCTGAACCTTACGACGGACTTCCGCCTGGGTATTGCCGACGAGCGCGGGGATGGCCGCCCCGACTACGCATACCATGCGCATGTGTTGTATGCGGACACTGTCATTCCCTCCCGCCTGAGCGTCAGCGGAGGAACAATTTTGGGGATCAAGGGACTGGGCTTTCGTTCCGGAACCACCGTGTCGATTGGCGGCGTCAGTGTGCCGGTTCTTTCCACAACCGCCAGTCAAATTGTGGTGCAAGCGCCTTCTTTTCTGGACAGCACGCAAGACATCACTTTGGCGGATTCCACCGGTGCATCCTCGATCATGACCGGCGCTCTCACCTACGGTGCCGGACCAAACGACTCCATCGTCCTTCTGCTGGGGTCCAATCCCCAGGTCGTCGCCGGATCCGAGTCTCCCAATCCGGTAAGAATTCGAGTCGTAGGGCCGGACGGTGTGACGGGCGTCGCTGGGGCAAGTGTCAACTTCATCGCGACTCCATCAGCGGCGCTCACCTCCTGCGGTAACGTATCGAGTTGCACGTTGTTGACGGACGAACAAGGGGAAGCTTCGACTCGAGTGCGGCCGCCCACAGCTGGCGTGTACACAATCACGGCTACGCTTGCGCCCGCATCCTATTTGAATCCCAAGTACGTCCAGGCAACCGTCAGCGCACAATCTTCAGCCCTGGACATCGCCATTATTGCGCCTTATCGCTGGCTGGCCCGGGGGTCCACTGCGGATGTCCCGATTACCGCGCGCGTCGTCAGCTACGGCGCGCCTCTCGCGGGAAGAACTGTCAATTATCAGATCATGGCCGGAGCCGCGACCCTAACCGCATCCGCTTCCGCGACCGACGCCAACGGATATGCGAGCACGAACGCCCGCCTGAATTCTCTCGCCGGGGATCTTCAGATCAGCGCCTGCGTAGCGCCCGCCAATGCCCCGTGTTCAACGTTGTATGGCCACAGCGTGCCGCTTACCAGCCTCAAAATGCAGGCGATTGCCGGAAGTGCCCAATTGGTCGCCGTGGGGCAGACCTTTCAACCCGTGCTTGTGCGCATCACGGACTCGACTTCCCCGCCGAACCCGGTGCAGGGTGCCACAGTCGATTTTTCTTACGTGGTAATTCGGCCTGACAATGACGTGTTTGACCAAAACGATAACGATCGCGGTATGCCTGTAATCCTGGCCTCAGGCCAGGCGTCAATTGCGTCGGACGTTTCTGGATTTGCAAGTGTGACTCCGACCAGCGCCGGCGTTCCAGGTCCAGTGGAGATCGAGGTTTTGGCCGTAGCCGGGACTTCAGCCACACAAAGCTTTGAAGCTGAATCGGCATGGATGCCGACTACCGCCATGCAGACTCACGTTCAACTCGATCCGCTGGATAAGAATCGTCCAGCCACTACCCGCGGACGCTCCCGCCCGCTCTTACGCCCGGAGAACTCCGAACCATAAGCCTCAACCGGTTCGGGCGGCTCTCTTTCTACTGCGGCCGTTCCCCCGGGGGGCTTGTCGGCTACTCCGTCGTGAGTTGCGTGGTCCCCTAACAACGGACTGTGGCTGTTTTGCCACATGCAAGATGACGGTTGAACCTGTAATCTTCTGAGAACAGGAGATCTACGTCAGCTTGATTTGCGAACGAACGCTGCGAAGCGCAGTGGAGTGCGAAGGTGTTGGCTTGCACAGCGGTGCTTCTGTCCGGTTGCGGATGCTCCCCGCGTCTTCCGGCTCTGGGATCGTGTTCCGCCGAACCGACCTGGACAATTTTCAGGTGGAAGCGACCGGCCGCAATGTTGCCCGCGTAAGCTATGCCACCAGCTTAATGAAGAAGGGCGTTCTAATCTCCACAACGGAACACCTGTTGTCAGCGTTCATCGGGACAGGTATCGATAACGCTATCGTGGAGCTGGACAATCTGGAGCTACCGATTTTGGACGGAAGCGCCAGGCCTTTTGTGGAAATGATTCTGAAGGCAGGCATTCGCAAGCAGCGCCGCCCGCGCACCTACCTCCGCATTTTGCGCAAAATTGAGTTGCGCGAGGGAGACAAGTTTATCGCGGTTTATCCCGCTGATGCCTACTCCGTGTCCTACGCGATCAATTTTCCTCATCCCCTGATTGGCAAAGAAAACTTCGAAGCCGATCTGTCGGATGGAGATTACCTGCGACACATTGCTCCTGCCCGCACTTTTGGCTCGCGTCAGGACGAGCAGGCGATGCGCAACATGGGACTTATTCGCGGCGCCTCGCGCCAGAACTGCATCGTGCTGACCGAAGATGGAATTGAAAATCCGCCGCTGCGTTTTCGCGACGAATTCGTCCGGCACAAAGTGCTTGATCTCATTGGAGATCTCGCGCTGATCGGCCGCCGCATTCTTGGCCGCGTGGTAGCCGACCGCGCCGGACATGCCATGCACACTGCTCTCGTTGCGCGGATCCTGCGGGATCGCAGTCTGTGGGAGGAGACCGCCTTAGAAGAACGACCGTTGCCCATTGTCGGGGATGCCGACACATTAGCCAGCCAGGTAGGATAGTCGAGGGCCAGTAGGCACCCGACGGTTCCGGGCAGCAACTATCTCGCCCACTCCGGGTTGAAAACCACTGTCGTGCCGGGTTCGATCCGGGTTCGTACGGCCCATTCGTATTTCAGACTTGATCACAGGAGAAATGGAAATGACCAAGAAGCTGATGAACACGTTGGCTGCAACTATGCTGGTTGCGGCTCTGGCGATGCCGGCGCTTTCTTTTGCCCAGTCCCAGGACAAAGACGACCAGGCTGCCCGCCCCAAATCGGGAGCCAGAATGAAGGCCGAAAGGGGCGAGAAGGCCGAGCGGCACCCTGTTATCCGCCGTTCCATCCAGCAACTCGAAAATGTCAGGCGTGAACTGCAGAATCAGGCCGCCCACGACTTTGGCGGCCATCGTGTGGAAGCTATCAAATCGATCGACCAAGCCATCGAGCACCTGAACCAGGCGCTGGCGTTCGATAAAAAGTAGAGTGTGTTTCTTGCGAGAGTCCCTCCGGAAACGGAGGGACTTTGCTTTTGCGGGCGGTTAGCCACTTTGGCCGGGACAACAGTTCCGCGCCCACATAAGCAAGGCGGCCTCCGAAGAGGCCGCCCAGTGGAACTGCAACAAGCGTCTAGAACGTGATCTTCGCCTGCATCTCGATGACGCGCGGCGATGCGTCCGCCCCCAACCCCGATCCGTAAATCGTGGTCGGCTGGCTGACGGTCTTCAGGATTTGCCCGAATTGCGCGTTATCGATGTCTGTGACCGGGAACGCGAAATTCGGATGGTTGAACAGGTTGAAGAAGCGCGCGCCGACAGAGAACTGCGCGCTCTCCCATTTCGGTATGCCGAAGCCCTTCTCTACACCGAAGTCGGTGTCAAAGTACTGCGGCCCGCGGAACTGATTGCGCCGCTGGTTGCCGAAATTGAATGACGACCCAGGATCGGCGAAGTTGGCGGCACTCAAGCAGGAGTTGTGCACCCCGCTCACGATTTTTGCAGCCGACGAGCTGCAATCCGGGTTTTGTATTCCGGTGATTACCGCCAGGGCGCTCGTGCCAGTTGCCGCTGCGCTGCTTCCCCAGTTGCTGTTGTGTAGGTCTGCAGTCAACGCACTGCTGAAGATCGAGTACGGCAGCCCGCCATGAGCAAAGATGGTTCCGGAGAAGGTCCATCCTTTGACCAGAGCGTTTGGTCCGCGGCTGGTGATATGACGAAGAGCATCACTCCACACGTAATTCATGTTGAACGAGTGCCGCACGTCATAGTCGGCGTTCCCATAGTTGTACTTTCGGATATTGGTCTGGTCGATGGGGAAGATAATGTCCGCATTGGTCGAAGTGTTCACTCCAAACGGGTTCAGTGAATTGTTGGAGATATCATCCAGGGAATGGCTATAGGTATAGCCAGCCTGGAACTGGAATCCGCCGGTGAAATTATGCGAGACGCTGAGCACTAGTCCGTTGTAGTTGGAGTTGCCGACGTTCTGCGTTTGGGCCACGACTCCGAACCGTGGATCGGGCGCGGTGGCCGGCAGATTGCCGAAAGGAAATAGCTGAACCGTTTGTCCCGTGGAAGTAGTGATGGAAGGAGCGAACGCGTTCAGCGCCGGATTCGTCAGCTCTTCGTAGGATCCGTGATTGCCGACATACTTGGCGCTCACGGTCGTATGCCATCCTAACGCCTGCTGTACTTCCAGGTCCCATTCGTAGTAACGCGGGACCCGGACTGCAGTGCCATTGAAGAAGTTGAAGGGAGGGACGGCGCCCCCGCTAGCGAAATTGGACTGGAAGCTGGCATTGGCAGCAGCTAACTGGCCGATATCGCTGGCCGCGCCTGCTGCTGGCGAAATGGCGAAACCGCCCGTAGCAAACTGCGGGTCGTTGGGAGCGTTGTCCAGGACCTGATCGATCGCCCCGGTAGGCAAGGCATCGCTAAAAATCCCTGCGCCGCCCCGAATTACGGTGTTACGCGCTCCGAACGGCGACCACGCAAAGCCGACCTTCGGTTGATAGACCACTGGCGTTACTGATGGAAACGCCGTATGCGCGCCGGTGACAATGGCCTGGTTGACTGGGGCAGCGCGGTTTAACTGATTGAACGGGGCAGCCAATCGAGTGAAGCAATTGGTCTGGCAAACGGGATCGGAGAGGTGATCGAACCGCATGCTCAGGGTGAGCTTGAGGTTTTGGGTCGCCTTCCACTCGTCCGATACATACCATCCGAGCTGGTAAAGTGAGATAGGAACATCGGTATTCTTCGCGAAGTTCTGCTCGGCAAAACCAGCCGTTCCGCTGGCGAAATCACCCAGGGAGAGTGGCACCAGCAGCGGAGTGATCAATCCAAAGTTGTGATCGCTCACGTCGTCGCGACGGAAGTTCACACCTACTTTGAAATCGTGATTCCCCCGCACCCAGCTGAAATCGTCCACAATTCCATATTGGGTGATATTACGTCCCTGGGGGAAGAAACTTCCCAGGTTGTTGACGTTGAACAGAGAGCCGTCATTGAAGAACACCGTAAATGGCGAAATTGCGTTGGCTGCCGCCTGATTCGCCATGGTGAACTGCGCGCTGTACCACTGCTCCGACGCGACAAAATTGTTCACCTTATCGTTGCCGAAGGTGTGGGTCTCGCTGAACTGGCCCTGCCATTCGGGCTGCGCGCTATGCGCATTGAAGGCTGAGGTCAGAGGGTCGATGTAGGTGGCCTGCAACCCGGCTTCGTGCTGGACCCGGATGAACAGCTTATCGTTGGCACCGATGTTCTGGTCATAACGTCCTACTACCAGGTAATCGTGCGTACCCGCCGAGCCCGCTCCGGTGTAACTGAGCGCACAGGGATTCGATGCCCCAAAGCTCACGCCGGCGAGGGTAGTAACGTCGCTGCAGCCTCCACCGGGCAAGACGTTTTGAGCGCCTTTCGCCCCCGGCGCGTTGTTGTAGGCGCTGAAAATCGCATTGTAGAAGGGAACCTGCACGCTTTGGCCGCTTCCATTCAGATTTGCGATGACCGCGTTCTCAAATGCCTGCGTGGGCACGTTTACCGGCAACGGCGCCGGAATGAGCAGCCGAATTCCCTCGTAGTCGAAAAAGAAGAATGACTTGTTCTTCTTAATCGGTCCACCGATAGAACCGGCATACTGGTTGGCATTGACGAATGGCCGTGGCTGAGCCGATTGATTGAGGAAGTAAGAGTTCGCGTTCATGACGCGACCATTCCACCACCAGACAGCGTTGCCGTGAAAAGCGTTGCTGCCCGACTTGGAGATGTAATTGATGTTTGCGCCCGCCAAGCCGCCGTACTGCCCGCTGTAGCCGTTGGTGACGACATTTGTTTCTTGCACGTCATTTAGACCGAGCGTCAGATTGGTCGCGCCACTGGTATTGATGTTGAAATAAGGATCGTTGTCGTTCGCGCCATCGTAGGTAAACACGTTCGAATTGGACGGCAAGCCGTAAAATTCGTAGTTTCCACCCCCGAACGTCGCACCTCCTGTCGTGTTCATCACGAGGCCGGGTGAGCTCAGCGCCACCGCACTCAAATCATTTCCGGGATTGGGTAATAGCGACACCTGCCTGCTATCAAAGCTGGTGTTGAGATTGGCGTCTTCGGTCTCGACGGCTGCGGTCTGTCCCGTGACTTCAACCGTCTGCTGCGTGGAACTCACCGCGAGCTGTAGATTGGCTGTCGCGTTCGAATTCAGCGCAACATTCACATTCTTACTCGCTCCCTGAAATCCCGAAGCCTCGACGCTAACCGAATAGTTCGCCGGTTGTACGAAGGGGAACGTAAACAACCCCGTGCTGTTAGTCCGTGTCGTTTGCGTGGCTCCCGTCGCCGTATTCCTCAATGTCACGGTTGCGTTCGGAACGACCGCGCCGCTCGGGTCGGTGACTGTTCCCGTAACCCCGCCACTGGTCAGGTTCTGCGCCATCACGGCCGCAGGCAACATCAATGCGGCCAGCAACAGCACAAGTACAAAGCTACGAAAAAATCTAACTTCCATGCTTGTCTTCTCCAACTTGAATTAGCGACTCACGGTCGCAGAACTAGACAGCCTTCAACAGGTAGGCTGCCGACAATTTCTCTTCACAAAGTTTGTGCTGCACGCCACACACGAACAGCAGAGGCTGAATGCTCCCGCTGTTATTGGAGTTCTGATGATGCAGGTACTTGCAGGTGGCCTGCCACTCGAGGAGAAGTCCGCTGCCATTGCACAGCAATCGCTTTTAAAGCTTGCTGCAGCTCCGCGCGGCTTTTCCTATGAAGTTACGGAGAGAAAATATTCAAAATCTTGAATATTGATCTGTATATATAGAGAGTAAGCACTGGAGCAATACATAACAGTACTGACAAACACCTCGATTATCAGTTGATGTTTTCAGCAAGTCAGACTTAGCTAAGTATCGGAAACACCTTCTATATGAACGCAGAGCCAGCGTTCCAGGTGCTCACGGGAAATTTGCGACAGATTGATGAAGCGCAGCCCGGCGCGGCCAGACTCGTCCGCCCAGGCCAATTCGACTCTGGTCTCAACCGAGTTGTTGGTGGCCGGTAAAGTAAACTGCACTTTCTCGACATCCTCACGGGGAAGCTGGTGCTTGACTTGGATAGCGAGACCGCCTTCGCTCAGGTTGGTAGCTTCTGCGCGGTATCGGGCGCCGGCACGAAAACTGACAACCACCGGCATTTCCACCGGCACGCGAAAATAGCGGCGTCTTTCCCGGATCATGAAGCTCATAGCAGCACTGAAGCAGCGCTCCACGCTAGCGAGAGTAAGCGGTTTTTGCAGAACGAAGTTCGCTCCTCTCCGAAAAGCTTCACTCGTCTGCGTAGTTCCATTCAGGATGGCGAAGGCTACGGAAGTGCGATTACTGTTTCCGTTGCGGACCTCGGCCAACAGCATCGGTCCATTCTTCAGGTCGTCATAGTCCACCACTACCCCGTCAAATTTCGAGGTGTGCAGCAGTTTCTGTCCGGACGCGGCTTCTCCGGACAGATGACAATTAATTGAGAATTTTTCAAGCGCCGGCCTTAGTGTCTCGGCGACTGTGGGGTCAGAGCTCAACACAAGGCATTCCAGGCGCATAGGAAATCCTACGCGGTCGCGAGTGGTCGCGAAAGGCACTAAGGTACCAAAGCCGGGTGTGGTGGCCTTTGGTGCCTGCAATGAATGCTCTCCTTGTGCACCTAGGCTGTGATACTTTCTGTGGAAAAACCCTGGCGAAAAACGCGACACTGTTCTGCTATGAGCCTGAGAGTTTACCTGTCCCTGGGATCGAACATCGCCGATCGAGCAGCTAACTTGAAGCAGGCGATTGCACATCTCGGCGAACTGGGCACTGTCGTGGCGGTTTCCTCTTTCTACGAAACGGAGCCGGTCGAAAACACGCAGCAGCCCTGGTTCCTGAACTGCGCCGTCGCTCTCGACACGGACAACACGCCCAAGCAACTACTCTCTGCGGTGTTGAAGATCGAACGCGAGATGGGTCGCACACGGTCCCGCGACGAATGGAAAGGTCCTCGGATCATAGATATTGACGTTATTTTTTTCGGCGATTCAGTTATCCAGACTGCGGGTCTCACCATTCCCCATCCCGCGATGCATGAACGACGGTTCGTGCTGGAGCCGCTGGCCGAAATCGCGCCCGATGTCCGGCATCCTGTTCTGAAGCAAACGGCTCGCGAGATGCGAGATGCATTACCTCAAGGGCCAGCGGTACACAAGCTACTCAGAGAGCACTGAATCGATCCGAGCTTTTCAGCATCCAACACCCGTACATGTAAAAGTGGTCGTGCTCTCGTTCGGCCCCTGCACACCGACGACTGACGACCAACCGCTGATTTCAATGATTTCCATTCGACGCAGTGAAGAGCGCGGTGGCGGCGATTACGGATGGCTGAACACCCGCCACAGTTTCTCTTTCGATCAGTACTATGACCCGCGTTATATGGGTTTTCGTTCCTTGCGTGTCATCAACGAAGACGTTGTTGCCCCGGCGACCGGCTTTCCGACCCATCCGCATCGGGATATGGAAATCATCACTTACATTCTCGAAGGCAAACTGGAGCACAAGGATAGTCTGGGCACCGGGTCGATCATCTTGCCCGGCGACGGGCAGCGGATGAGCGCAGGCAGCGGCATACGCCACAGCGAGGTCAACCCCTCAAAGAGCGATCCCGTTCACCTGCTGCAGATCTGGATTCTGCCCCAGGCGAAAGGATTGCAGCCCAGCTATGAGCAGAAGAGTTTTCCCCAGGAAGAGAAACGCGGACAGCTGCGCGTTATCGCTTCCCCAGATGGCAACAACGGATCAGTAACCATCCATCAGGACGCGAGTCTTTATGTCTCGTTGCTTTCCCCTGGCCAGCAGGTGACGCACGAATTCACTTCCGGACGGCATGGCTGGCTGCAAGTAGCTAGAGGCGCGGTCCAGCTAAACGGAGCGACTCTGACTCAGGGCGACGGCGCTGCCATCAGTGATGAGCAGAAACTCGACATCAAGGGAACCGAAGATGCGGAAGTTCTACTCTTCGACCTGGCATGAAGAACTCAGCTACGGATCACCGCGGAAGATCACGGATAAGAGCTAACTCAGAAACTCAAGGCATTGCACCTGGCTTCAATTGATCAGCGATATCCGTGTGATCCGTGGCCGCTTTTATCTGGCAACCGGTTCTTTCTCGCGTATCCGGTGGCTGACGCTGAAAATCATCTTCCCTTCTTTCTTGTCAGCCTCCACCACAACGTGGTCACCGTGCAGCACCTCACCATCGAGGATCTTCAGCGCGAGCGGGTCCTGCACCAGCTTCTGAATGGCACGTTTCAGTGGCCGGGCTCCGAAGTTCGGATCAAAGCCCTCGCTTAGCAGCAATTCTTTTGCTGCATCGGTAAGCTCCAGCGAGATCTTCCGATCCGCCAGAAGCCGGCGTACGTCTTCCAACCGCAGCTCGATGATCTTGACCAACTGTTCCTTGCCGAGGGGACTGAACACCACGATGTCGTCGACGCGATTCAGGAATTCCGGTTTGAAATGTGAATGCAATGCATTCATCACCTGTTCGCGGGCGCGCTCAAAGGCCTCCGGCGTGCGGATGTCTTCCGCCTGTAGATAAGCCGAGCCAATGTTCGAGGTCATGATAATGACCGTGTTACGAAAATCCACCGTGCGGCCTTTCCCATCGGTCAAGCGGCCATCATCCATGATCTGCAGCAGAATGTTGAACACATCCGGGTGCGCCTTTTCAATCTCATCGAAAAGTACGACCGCATACGGCCGACGGCGTACCTGCTCCGTGAGCTGGCCGCCTTCTTCATAGCCGACGTATCCTGGAGGTGCACCAATCAGCCGGGCCACAGCATGTTTTTCCATGTACTCGGACATATCAATGCGCACCATGGCGTGCTCGTCATCGAAAAGGAACTCGGCAAGCGCGCGCGCTAATTCGGTTTTCCCCACACCCGTGGGGCCAAGAAAGATGAAGGACCCAATGGGCCGCTTGGGATCACTCAGCCCCGCCCGTGACCGTCGGATGGCATTGGCCACATGCGCGAGTGCCGTGTCCTGACCTACGACGCGTTGCCGCAGCCGGTCTTCCATGTTGATCAGTTTCTTGACCTCGCCTTCCAGCATCTTGGAGACCGGTATGCCGGTCCACTTGGACACGATGTGCGCGACGTCCTCCTCGTCCACTTCCTCTTTCAACATGCGAGGACCGTGTTTGTCTTTGGCTAGATCCATTTGAGCGGTGAGTTTCTTGAGCTCATCTTCTGCTTGACGCAGCAAGCCATAGCGGATTTCAGCAACCCGCTGCAGGTTGCCCTTGCGCTCCTGCCTCTGCTCTTCGAGTTTAAGTTGCTCGATTTTTTCTTTGAGCTCACGGGTGCGGCCGATCAGGTCTTTCTCCTGCTTCCAGCGAGCTTTGAGCGCGTTAGACTGTTCGCGAATGTCGGCCAGCTCCTTGTCGAGCGCCTGCAAGCGTTCTTGTGAGTTCGGATCGTCTTCTTTCTTCAGCGCTTGCTTTTCGATCTCCAGCTGAGTCGCGCGGCGTTCCAGCTGATCAATTTCGGTCGGCATTGAGTCAATCTGAATGCGAAGGGATGCGGCTGCTTCGTCGATCAGGTCAATGGCCTTGTCCGGCAAAAAACGATCGGAGATATAGCGATGCGAAAGCGTGGCCGCCGCGACGATTGCGGAATCCTTGATGCGGACGCCGTGATGAACTTCGTAACGTTCCTTCAGCCCGCGCAGAATCGCAATCGTGTCCTCTACATTAGGCTCGCCTACGAAAACGATCTGGAATCGGCGCTCCAGGGCGGCATCTTTTTCGATGTGCTTACGATATTCGTTAAGCGTGGTGGCGCCGATGGCCCGGAGCTCTCCGCGAGCAAGAGCCGGTTTCAGCATGTTCGAGGCATCGATAGCGCCTTCGGCCGCACCTGCTCCCACCAGGGTATGCAGCTCGTCGATGAAGAGGATCATCTGGCCCTGGGAATCTTCGATTTCCTTCAGCACGGCCTTGAGGCGGTCCTCGAATTCGCCACGGTACTTGGCGCCCGCCAACATCGCGCCGAGGTCCAGCGCGACCACGCGCTTGTTCTTGAGAACTTCGGGAACGTCGCCCGAGACGATGCGCTGTGCAAGACCCTCTACGATCGCGGTCTTTCCCACGCCCGGTTCGCCGATGAGAACAGGGTTGTTCTTGGTGCGACGAGACAGGACCTGAACCACTCGACGGATTTCTTCATCACGACCGATTACGGGATCGAGCTTGCCGCGGCGGGCCTGCTCGGTCAAATCACGAGCATAACGTTCCAGCGCCTGGTACTTGGCCTCGGGATTCTGATCGGTAACCCGCTGTGATCCGCGGACCGTGGTAAGAGCGCGGAGAATCGCATCGTATGTGGCGCCATGGCGGGCCAGAATTTCTTGTGCCGCGTCGCGCTTCGACTGCGCCGTAGCCAGCAACAGATGCTCGGTCGAGACATATTCGTCTTTAAAGTTATTCGCTTCTTTAAAAGCTCGCTCCAACAGCTGATTGAGCGCCTGCGACATCGAGGCCTGGGTCGCACCTCCGGATACCTTTGGCAGCCGATCGATTTCCTGGTAGGTCTCGTGTAGCACGGCCTCGCGGCCAATGCCGATCTTTTCTAAAACCGGACCGACAATTCCTTCCCGGTCTTCAACCAGCGCGGCCAGCAGGTGGACAGGCTGCAGCTCTGGATTGCCGTGCTCCGACGCCAGTTCGCTGGCCCGCTGCACCGCCTCCTGCGCTTTCACCGTGAATTTGTCCCAACGAATGGGCATGGGTTACTCCAATTTTGTAATCTGGTAATTGTGTAATTCCGTAATGGAAATATCTCTGGTTGCGTTGGTTGTACTTCAGTTGTCCGTGCGGCCCCACAGCATTGTCACCTAGCAA
>DASSIO010000181.1:0-6191 GCA_035691825.1 Terriglobales bacterium
CGGGGCGCGCAACTTCACGCAATACAGGATCGCCAAGCTGCCGCACTGTTTGGATAGCCACAGCGTTCTCTACACCTGCCGGGAAAATGGAGCTAATGAACCAGCAGGAGACAATCGTAGCGCATCCGAGCGACAAATTCCTACCGCTGCGAGCGCGGAGAGGCAAAACGCTGGTGCATGCCCACTGAAGTTACCGGGCTCGAAGAGCTGTTTCCGGCTTATTGGCACTAACCGGATTGTTTTCGGGTCATTTGGTCCGAGATTGGACCATCAAGCCAACTGTTTAACTTCCGTAGGTGCGCGGCCCGGTCTAGTGAGCTTCGAGGGGTTTGTAGCCGTCCGGCACGTGATAGAGAAAGCCATGTCCGCCGTAATTCATTTCCAGGGCGTTGGTTTTCAGGAATTGATTTATCGCGGAACTGGAATTCAGATACGCCTTGTAAGTGCGGCCTCGCAGCAGGTCGAGGCCGCCGGAAGTGCCGGGCGTACCGCCTTCCCAGGAGCCATCCTGACTGGTGTATAGCTTTCCATTGTCCAAGTCCATGGCGAAACCCAGCGTGCCACTATCCGGATTCTTGGTGTTCTTACGAATCATAACGAAGGAGCCAGTCGCTTGCCCATTTTCGTTGGCCGCGCCTTGTTCGGGTTGCGACTGCGCAACCCCAAGGAACAACGTAACTTCAGCCAGCTTCTGAATGGCGGCGCCATCCACTTTGACCTCGAAATACCACTTGCCATTCGTTTTCGGTTCGTTGCTTACCAGTTCGTAGAGCAGTTCGCCATCCCCTGAGGCAGGAGCGGAATCGGCCGCCGGAGCCAGTTTGTTAGTTTTCTGATAGTTTTCGAGGGCTTGGACCCGCTCATTCGTCAGCCGCACGACACAAACCGTTTTCTGATAATCCTTGAGCAAATCCGTGAACCACACTTCGCGGTTGCCATTGCTCCAGGTGATGCCACACTGGCCGTCACGAGCTTTAATCCAGTTACGCTGTTCAGCCCGCAGGGTGGCGTGATCAGCAGGTGCGAGGGATTTCATCAGTTCGATGTAGATGCGATTGATCGTGCTATCGGAACCTTTCAACTCGGTTTTAATACACTCGGCACGGGCCGCGTCCGTCTTTGGATTGGTACACTGTGCCCGGACAACGCTTGCCGTTGGAATAAAGAACGCTACGACAAAGAAAATCCTAAGAAGGTTTCGTGGGTTTTGCATGAGCGCTCCGTCCTTGTGAGGTGCCGCGAAAAGCTGTGCATTTCAAGGTAGCAAATCCACGGGCGGTGTGGCGCCGAGACTCTCTATCGGGTATCCAAAAATTAAACCTTCGGCGAACGCTAGTCGGAGAACCGGTGAAAGGCGCAGAGCGAGCTCCCTGTGGATGATCCATGGATTGCTAAATCACTTGAAAGCAAAAGACTTATGGTGGTAGAGTTTGCCGACCTCGGGGAATGACGGTGCGCTGAAGCAAGCTGCTCCGCAGGGCTGTAATACTGCGTGAGAGGTTCGGATGAAGAGACAGTCGGGCTTTTCGTTAATCGAACTGCTTATCGTCGTAGCAATTATTCTCATCATTTCGGCGATAGCGATTCCAAGTTACCTCAGGTCTCGCATACAAGCTAACGAAGCGTCCGCTGCAAGTTCCCTGCGCATGATCAACATGGCTGCTGTCGCGTACTCTTCCACGTATTCAAGCATCGGCTATCCGACAAATCTGGCTGACATGGGCGGCGGAGTTCCGTGTACGCCGAGTTCGACTTCGGCGTGCCTGCTGGACGAAATAATTGCTCTGGGAACGAAGAGCGGCTACACCTTCGTTTGGACGGGAGACGGCGCTACCCCATCTTCCTCCTACGCGCTGGCAGCAACGCCACTCTCAGTTGGCAGTTCCGGCCAGCGCATGTTTTGCACGGATCAGACCGGTCTTATTCGATTTGAAACTTCCGGTTCGGGCTGCAATACATCCAGCCCGCCGATCCAATAGGATTGAATCCCAGGCTATGGCAAGCGAACCGGAAGTCCTGAAGGCCGCAGAGGTAATTCCCATCGAGCAGAAGCAAGAACCTCGCTCGAAAGGAATCACCACGCCACGCAAGAAAAAACCGAAAGAACTTGCGGTGATCACCGAGTGCTGCACTGGCTGCGCGGGTTCGCCTGCCTGCGTGGAGTATTGCCCGGTCGAGGATTGTATGTTCTGGGTGCCGGATGAGGATCACCCGCCGTTCGGGCGCATTCAGGTGGATCCCGTCCTGTGCATAGGTTGCAAGAAATGCACGAGCAAGGGGCCCGATGGGGCTTTCCTGGATGGATGTCCTTGGGACGCGATCGTGATGTTGGACATCGCGGAAGTGGAAAAAGTAGTTGGAATAATGTGTTTTTAGGAAGAGGCGACTAAGCAAGAATTACGGCTGTTTCTCCACCCGGCTGCGAATGGCTTTTTCCGTCAGCAGAGCCTGTTGCTTGACGCGATCAGGAATTTCCGGCAAGTCACGCTGATAAATTCGGATCGCGGGCAAATCTTCAGGCTCACCTACCAGGTAGAGCGCTCGCAGCGCCTCCCAAACCTGTTCTTCGCCCGGATCGACACTGGCAAGCTCCGCGCCCAAGGAAACTTCCGCGCCCAAGGCGACAAAGATTGTCCGGATTCGGCCGTTGATCCGAGAGCGAACTTCCGTAATTTGCTGACCATTCTGAATTTTGGCGATTAGCCCATTCTGGTGGATGGCGGTGCCCGCGTGATCCGTGTCGATCACCTTGCCTGCCACTGGAGAGATAATCCTCGCCGGCTGCAGCAGTGCGACAAGTTGAGAACGTCCCGTCGCATCGCCGAACCGCACCAAAGAAAGCGCAGCGTTCCCACGAACCATGGGAGAGGGATCCTGAAGCATGCGCAGCAGAGCCTGGTGAAAGCCGTCTTGAGTGGTGTCCTGCCCCATAACCCAGGCGTCGGTGTTGCGAACTTCCTCGACGGGATAAGAAGCAAGCCGGATCAAATCCGGATACCACCTTGCCGCGGTTGCGTCGTGCACCGTAAGACGTTCGCCCAACTGCACGAGCGCATGCTGGATGTGTCTGGGATGTTTTTGGTCGTTGATGAACTCCGTGAGTTGCTTGTCGGAGAGGTGACGCCCAAACCAGGTGCTCCACCAGAACAGGAAGGGCATCAGGACAATCAGCCAAGCGACACCGAAGAAGAGCAGCCTGTTGCGAGTGGACATTCGGTGGCGAACGGGCGCGACTTGGCTAGTGGCGCCGACCGCATCCGCAGCGCCCGCGGATTGACTCGGCAGTGCGGAATGGAGTGGAGCGGCGGGCATGAATGCTTCCGGTATCTACCCCGCTTTGGCGGCGGGGGGTTCCTTCGGGGACGCACTCTTGTTTTTCTGCAGGAAGGGCAGCCAGCCGCGAGTTTTCATCTCAAAAAGAACATTGAGAAAAAATACTCCGGACAAGGTCAAGAGGATCAAGCTCATGAAAAGGCCGTCAACGGACGTGATCGTGCCCCGAAGTAGAATTAGAGCGATCCCTCCAAGTGGGATCAAGGCAAGCAAGATGGAGAGCAGGAGAATCACGGGAAGCAAGCAACCTCCTTAAACTCAGAGTGAGCGGGCCGAATTGAACTGGCCGGCCCGCTTCCACTCATCATTTTGGCCGCGTTAGGGCTTGAAGCTTGCATCGAGCGTCTTGTTGTCCTTTGCCGCCAGGGTAACTTTCTGGTCTTGCTCGCCGTATTTTTCCTGAACGAACGCAATCGTGTAATCGCCAGGCGGCAGTCCCTTGATTTCGAATTTGCCGTCCGGACCAGTGACCGCGTAGAAGGGATTCTTCACCACATTGACGAACATGCGCATCCAGGGATGCTGGTTGCACTTCACGGGCAGCATGATCTCTTCCCGAGCAAAACTCTTCTCAATTGGAGGAGCTTGCGTGGCCTGGGACTCGTTCCATTCGCGGTTATCTTTCGGCGTGGGATGAATGTTGTGAGTGGTGGGATCGGCGTTGACGATCTTGATTGTCTGCCCGGCCATCACGCCCAGAACGTGCGGTTTGTACTTGCACCCAACCTGCGTGAGAGTCACGGGCTCCGCGGGAACAGGAAAGGATCGATCGCCAAGCCCTTCCTTTACGTATACAAACACGTTTTCAAGTTTGCCGTCGCTAACGACAACATTTTCCGCGGTGTTTGACCCGGCGCAATTTGGGTCCTGGCTCATGTCGATCTTAGCGGCTTTTGGCGCTGCACCATCGAACTTAACCGTGCCGCTAATGGTGGCAGCAGTGGCCGGATCGATAGGCGTGGCAGCAGCAGCGGGAGCCGCTGCGGGAGCGGCGGGCTGTTCCTCGGTAGATTCTTTCTTCCCGCATCCTGCCAGCAGCACAAGGCCCGGCAAGATAGAGACGGCTAGAAACATTTTGATTTTCATGATGTACCTGCACCTCACTTGAAATTTAGAAACCGATAGAAATTCTAGTCACGACCGCGTCCGCCGGTTCCACTCGTAGCCGTGGAAGAACCCGAGTTAGCGGCCCGCGCATGACCCATGGAAGCGCTGATGCGCCGCTGCTCCTCAGGCGTCAGCTGGAAGATATAGTCTACCAGCAGCTTAGTGTGATCCTTCTCGTAACCCTGGAATGAGGGCGGCGTGGGGCCGGAAAACACCCAGCGACTGTTCACGCGTTTGAAAAGGCCGGAAGGCATGGCTGTGCCAGGACTGATCGCCTGCGGGTCGATAATCCAGCGCTCGACCCAATCGGCCTTTAAGCGGCCTTTGGCCTGGAGCAAGTTGGGCGCGGTAGCGGTGCGATCGTGCGCTGCGTCGCCAGTAGCGTGACACTTGAGGCACGGAGCGGCCGGACTGCTGAAAAGGCTGCGCGCCATGTCCGTTTCCTTGGCCGTCAGCGTTGGTACCTCATCGGGAATATAGGGGAACGGCTGGCGCGAAAGCGCCTGGAAGAAGCGCACGAGTTTGCCCAGTTCGTTTTCGGAAAACGAGAACGTGGGCATGCGCACCTGCAAGTAGAACCGCACTCCATTGCGGTTCGTATCCGTTTGGCTAAGCGACGGATTTCGTAGAAAACGCATGAGCCATTCCGGGTCGACGCGCGCGCCTTCTGTGAGCAGCTTGGGCGGGAGCTGTTCCTGGGCGTCTTGATATCGCGCCAGAGTCATGAGCGAAGTCTTCTGACTTGGCATGAATTGATGGCAACCCATGCAGTTATATTTGCGAACTACCCACCAGCCCTCTTGAATGTCGCGGCGGTAGTCCAGCGGGCGGTATTGGTAGTTGGGAGGCAGCCCGCTTTCCTGGCTTCCCATGAGAAAGGTCGTAAGCGCCTGCACCTGGTCTTTGGTCAAGTGCAGATTCGGCATGCGGAGCTTTTCCGTCTCAGGCTTGATCTTGCCGAGGTCCCAGATGTTAGGCTCCGCGAGTTTGTGTTCGAAAAAGCCTTTGTGGTCGTACCATGGCGCCTTTGCGGGGCCTTCGGGAAGACGAGCGAGGTCATCAGGATCCGTGATGGGTTCATGGCCGCCGCGCTGCGCCGACTCGGTAAGAAGGGCGAAGTCCAGGCGCTCGATTGGTTTGCTGCCCTCCGCCGTGAGCTCCGTACCGATGCGGCCTTCCTCTTCCAGGCCAGAGATTTCGTGGCAGCCCGCACAACCGAAGTGGCGAACCCACTTCTTCCCTTCTTCCATCAACTTGGGATCGTCCATGAAGGAGGCGTCGGGATAAGCTGAGGGTTCCTGTTTCTTGAGGGTGACTAGATAACTGGCCACGTCCTCGGCATCCTGCGGCGAGAGCCGGAAGCTGGGCATGACGGTCATGTTCTGCACTTGGAGTTCGTGGCCGTCGTTCGGGCAACGACTATGGTCGAGGTCAAAAACGAAAGGCAGTCCCTTTTTAGCGTAATCCTCGGGGCCAATGTCTTTCTTTTCATACATGCAGTAGGGACGGGTGCGTTCACGGGCATTGTGGACCCAGCGCACGAGATAATCGTAATTGTCCTTTTCGCCGACTCGCGTGAGATTGGCGGCGAAGGTGCCGCCCTGTAATTTACTGCCCTCGCCGATGGAGTGACACGCCAGGCAGCCTCGCGTTTCAACCAGCTCCTTCCCGTGTGACGCGTTGCCAGGTTTGTGTTTGGGCAAGGCATCCCGCAAGCCAGACTGCCAGACGAAAGCGGAAATCGCCCTGAC
>DASSIO010000182.1:0-2595 GCA_035691825.1 Terriglobales bacterium
GCGGTATTCATCGCGCGAGCTGAATTGCAGATGGCTATTGAGAAAAAGACGAAGGTCATCCTTGAAGCGGGTGAGGACGATATGCTGGTAGCGCGTCTCGCGCGCGAAGATGATTTCGTCCGCGTAAATGTTGTCTTCCGCAGTCGCCGTGATATACCGGGCTTCCGCGATGCCGGTGCCCAGTCCGCAGAGAACGAACAGGCAGGCGACACGCAAACCGCGCGTGCGCGTAAGCTGGCTTCCGAAAAGAAATGTGCTCCAGAGCGCCACGCCGGCGTTGACCAAGCCGAAGAGCATCGCCGAGCGAACCAAACCGAGGCGCGGCACAAGCAGGATGGGAAACAGTAGCGAGGCGCCAAGGGCGCCCAGATAATCAAACGTGAGAACGTGTGCGATGACGTCGCGGAAATGATAGCGATCTTTGACAATGCGCATCAGCAAAGGGATTTCCAGCCCGACCAGAACGCCCATCACAATGACAAGCGCATAAAGAATCAATTCGAAACCCTGCGTAAACGCGAACGCCAGCATTAGCAACGCGGAGGAAAAGCCACCGACCACACCGAGCAGCAGCTCAATCCACACGAAACGGTATACCAGTCCGCGGTGAAGGTACCGGGAGAGCGCGCTGCCAATGCCCATGGCAAACAGATAGGTGCCGATTACCGTCGAGAATTGGAAGACGCTATCGCCCACGAGATAGCTGGCTAGCGTCCCAGCAACGAGCTCGTAGATGAGCCCGCAGGCCGCTACCAGCAGCACGGAGATGAACAGCAGGATGCCCATAAATTAGTGAATGGCGGCGGCGATGATGATGCAGATGCCGATGGACATGGCGCCGACAAGAATGGCCAGCGCCATGTTGTGCTCCTGCACGATTTCTTTCCAGAGATGGTACGGCGTGAGCTTGTCCATCACCAGGAAGGCGACCACGAATACAACGATCCCGATAAAGGCAAAGACCAGTGCAGCAACGATGTTGCCTAGGGGTACGAGATTCATCTTATTTGCCTCCGGTGTAGTGGTGATAGCTGCTGTAAACGGAACGATACGAGCCCGGATTATCGCGTACAGACATGGGAACGTTTTTCAACTGACTGATGGAGTCGAGGCTCCAGCCACGATATTGGCCGAACGCCACAGTGCCCAGAGTAAGGAACCCAAGAAGAAGATAGAGTTTGCGAAACATCAGTCGTCGTCCTCCGAACTGCCAGACATGCTCGAAATTTGAATGGGCGGATGATCGCTCTCCGACCAGCGCGAGCGTTCGAAGGTATACGAGCGCAAGGAAACCAAGAGCGCCGGGAAAAGCAACACGAGGAAGCCTATGCCGTAAATTCCCAGAACGGGCACATCGCGGGTTACGTCGATGCTGTAAGGGATGATCGGCACGCTCGGATCCGCTTCCGGCTCGACACGCAAATAGTAATGACCCGAAGGCACGCTGGGAATCACCACCGTATCGTTCGTGCTGCCTTCAGACCACGAGCCGTCGCTGTCGTAGCCGTGGTAGTAGCTGACCTCGCGGCCAAAATCCCAGGCTTCGCCGGTGTCCTGATTGATGAGGGCGTAATTCAGATAAATCCAATGATTGTCCACGGCGGCGCTGGTCTTCAGTTGCACGGTCGAAGGGCGGCCGGTTAGCTCGAAGACGTCGGTAACGAAGGAAGGTTCAGCCTTGGCGTCGGCGCGGTTCCAGGTATATGTCTGTTGAAGGACTGACTCTTTTTTTGCCGTCAAATCAGAGCCGAACATCATCAGCAGAAGAAGGATCGCGAAACCGGCAAAGGCTACCCACACCCCTTTGACGTTGGTGGTGACCGGCGAAGGCTGATTTTCGTAAACTCCTTCAGCTTCTGGCGGGCTGCCGGGCAGCCGGAACGCCTCCCAAATCTCCCGGCCATACATGTACTCGCCGGTGGACCAAGTCACTTCCTTGTCCATTTTCTCGCTGGAGAGCACACGCGGCGGATGGACATAGTCGCTGACAACGGCTTTCTCTCCTACGCGTACTTGCCATGGGAATTCGCCAAGTACGAAATCGGTATTGGCTTCTACGGTTTGAAAGTGCCGGTAAACTTCGCCTAGATAATTGGCCGACGCCGTAGATCCGGAAAACATTCCGCCTCCCACCATGGGAAGCTCTTTGCAGATGCTGATGTCGTTCCAATGTCCGTTGTATTCGCTGAGGTAGCGGAACCCTCTATAGGGATTGAAGAGAACGTATTCATGCCAGGGGTAGGTGATTCCATCCACTGTTGCGCTGCGGCGCTGAAAACCGATGACCTCGTAGTCCGTGCCGCGCAGCTTGCCCCGCGTACCGAGGGGAATGAGCGGCTTGATGTCGCTCGTCAGCTTTTCGAATTGCTGGAGGATGGCCAGGTTGGGATCCTTGGCATCGAGGATGGAGCGGCAGCTCCCGCAAACCACCGTTTCGGCTTGCCCAAAGGTGCGGAGCGTAATGGCTGCACCACACTTCGGGCAATTGAGCGCCTTTACTTGCGGCTTTGGCGCTGGCCCGGAAAGTGGAGGAGTGCTTGCGCTCATCACCAGCCCTCAAAACTGCGAAGATTCTTCAGCTTGAGATCTTCGAAT
>DASSIO010000183.1:0-40337 GCA_035691825.1 Terriglobales bacterium
GCGGCACATTGTAAACGAGATCACGGAAAGGATGATGTACCTACCGTCCGTATTCAGTTCGCCCCGTCCAAAAGCGGACAGTGGGGAGAAGAGCGAGTCGGCGCAGACGTATTTGAAAAAAATTCATCGTAGTTCCGTCATGAAACACCGTCGTGTCCTACATGGGCAGTTCTCGCCAGCGCATGAAGTGATCCTGGTCCAGTTTGGGTCCAAGCCCGTCTGCAACAAACAGTTATGCTCTGCCCGTGTTGTAAAATTCGAACTTACCCCCTATGCGGCGCAGAATTTCCGTTCACAGACACGGTGATCGCGGCTTGATCTCCCCCTGTCCGGGCGATCACAATCGCCAGCATCGGTTTCCCCGTACAAACCCGGGTGGCACGGGGAATGCCGGGTGAGCCGACCGCGTCACCAGCACACGACAAAATTCATGCCTGCGCCTCTCTCGCGAAGGAACTTGCCATGCTGGTGATGAAATTTGGCGGCACTTCGGTGGAAGACGCTAAGGCAATCGATCGTGCAGCCGAGATCGTGCGCAGCCGTGTTGGCCAGACTCCGATCGTAGTTGTCAGCGCCCTGGCCAAGGTTACTGACCAGTTGCTCGCGACTGCGCGTGCTGCTGGAGCGGGAGATCGAGACACTGCCCTGAAGCTGGCGCGGAGTTTGCGCGAACGTCATTACAACACCGCAGGGGAACTGTTGGGCACGGGAGTGTTCACGCAATTTCACAGCGACTTAGAGGCGGACTTCGACAGCCTCGATGAACTGTTGCGGGGCATAGCGGCTGTGGGCGAATTGACCCCCAGGACCAGCGACCACGTAGCTGCCTATGGCGAGTTACTGTCGAGCAAGATCGTAAACGCGGCCTTCTCTTCGCGCGGACTCAATTCGACGCTCGTGGACTCGCGAGATTGCATCGTTACCGACAACACTCACACTCGGGCTGTCCCGATTTTCGCGGAGACGAATCAGAAACTGCAGACACACGTGAAGCCCCTGGCCGATGCCGGCCGCATTCCCGTCATGGGCGGATTTATTGGCTCGACCCGCTCGGGCACTACAACCACGATCGGCCGCGGCGGCGGAGATTTTTCCGCAGCCATTGTTGGCGCGGGGCTTGGGGCGGAGCGGATCGAGATCTGGACTGACGTGGATGGGATGATGACCACCGATCCCAAGCTTTGTCCGGAAGCTCGTCGCATCAAAGTAATCAGCTTTGATGAGGCCGCGGAGTTGGCCTACTTCGGCGCCAAGGTGCTTCACCCAGCAACACTGCTGCCGGCGATTCAGAAGAACATTCCAGTCTACATTCTGAATTCGCGTAATCCGCAGTGCGATGGCACGCGCATCAGCACCCGAGCGCCCCACTGCCGCAACCTGTTCAAAGCTATTGCCACCAAGAAGCGCATCACGATCGTGGATGTGGCCGCGACCCGCATGCTCATGGCGCACGGGTTTTTGAGATCGATTTTCGAGGTCTTCGACCAGCACCGCGTGCCTGTCGACGTGGTTTCCACCTCAGAGGTGAGTGTGTCGTTGACGGTTGACTCGAACGAAGCGATTCCCGCGCTGGCCGCCGATTTGGCCGAGTTGGCCGACGTCAAGTATGAGGGCCGCAAAGCCATCGTTTGCCTGGTGGGCGAGAACATCAGGGAGACACCCGGAATTGCGGCACGAGTTTTTGGCGCGCTTCCCGATGTAAATATCCGTATGATTTCTCAGGGGGCATCGGAAATTAACCTGACGTTTGTTATAGAAGAAGACGTTGTGCCGCAAGTGGTACAGCGTTTGCATCAGGAATTTTTTTTCGACGTGGATCCCGAAACTTTCGCATAACACGATATGAATCTGCTTGTTCTGGGCTGCGGAAAAACCGGTTCGCTGGTGGCCGAGACTGCTCGCCAACGCGGGCATCAGGTACAGGTCGTTCGGGCCGCCGATAATGCAAGCGCGGCGGCGCTGACACCTGAAGCTCTGAAGCAAATCGATGTCGCGATTGACTTCACCACCCCGCAGGCAGTTTTGGAGAATATTACCGCCTGCGCGCGAGCCGGAACCAACATGGTTGTGGGAACAACCGGGTGGTACTCCGAGTTGGATCGTGTACGAACCTTGGTCGAGGAAAGCGGACTTGGACTCGTCTACGGCAGCAATTTTTCCATTGGTGTGAACCTGTTCTTTGACATTATTCGCGCCTCGGCGGCGGCTCTGGAGCTTGGATACCGGGGCCAGATCTTCGAACGTCATCACGCCCAGAAGAAAGACGCTCCCTCGGGGACCGCCGCCTCGATCCAGAAAATTGTGCGAGAGACGTCCGGCAAGGAAGTGGAAATCACCTCCTTTCGTGAAGGTGATGTAGTCGGCATGCACGAGCTGATTCTGGATTCGCCAGCTGACGAGATCTATCTCTGCCATGACTCCAAGTCCCGACGCGGGTTTGCCGAGGGCGCCGTCCGAGCCGCCGAGTGGCTGCAGGGGCGAACCGGCTTCTACGATTTCAAGGATATCTGGCGGCGGCTGCCGGCCTAGGCGACTCGTCCGTCTGCGGTGCTCAACTGCAAACTGTGAAATTTACGGCAGTTAGCGTTATTCTTACGCTATGACGATACGGGGCTGCGGAACCGCGCTTATTACGCCGTTCAAACCGGACAGCAGCATCGATGAAGATGCGCTGCGTGGCTTGATAACTTGGCAGGTCGAATCCGGGATTGACTTCCTGGTCCCTTGCGGATCAACCGGTGAGACGCCCACGTTGGCGCATGACGAGTGGCTGCGCGTTATCGACCTCACCCTCGAGGTGGTGGCCGGACGCGTTCCCATAATGGCCGGAGCGACCTCGAACTCCACGCGCGAAGCTGTAGAAAAAGCAAAAGAAGTTGCGGCGCGACCGGGTGTGGACGCGATTCTTACCGCCTCCCCGTACTACAACAAACCTACCCAGGAAGGACAGTACCGTCACTTCAAATCCATTGCGGAAGCGGTCGACAAGCCCATCGTCCTGTACAACGTGCCTGGACGTACCGCGACCAATATCGAACCGGCTACTCTGGCCAGGCTCGCAGAAGTGCCCAATATCATTGGAGTCAAGGAAGCCAGCGGGAATATTTCTCAAATTGCCGAGGTCTGCAACGCGGTCCCTGAACAATTCCTTGTTTTCTCCGGTGACGATGCTTTGACCCTGCCAGTCATTGCGCTTGGCGGAGTCGGAATCATTTCGGTTGCCTCGAACGAAATTCCGCGTGAGATGACTGAGTTGACTCGCGCCGCGTTAAACAACGATTGGGAGACGGCACGCCGCCTGCACCGCAAGTACCTGCCATTGATGCAGGCGAACTTTATCGAATCCAATCCGCTGCCCGCCAAGGCCGTCCTAACGATGATGGGCAAGGTTCAGGAGATCTACCGGCTGCCGCTCCTACCGATGAAGCGGGACACCCGTTCACGGCTGCAGCGCATCGCTGCCGAAGCCGGCTTGATTGCCAAGGCAGCCGCGCCCAGCCAGCAGTCGGCTGATTTTTACATTTACGAAAACTGGCACGCTGGACCTCACAAAGCCGTCCTGCATCGCGCCTCCTGCGGCCAATGCAACGCGGGGAAAGGGCGCCCCGCCGGTCACGATGCCAATCACGCGCGCTGGCACGGCCCGTTTGCGAGCTTGGCCGAAGCACGTGAAACGAGCCAACAGATGCCGGGCGTGCTCATCCGCAGCGAGTGCAAGTGCATTTAAACTCCGCGTATTCTCAGGTCTGCCAAAACTGGGGAGATCTGGGGCACCCTAATTCCTTCGATCTCCCGATGGCGCTCCTTCTCTTTAATTGTGTTTGATGAACTTCCCGTTAGGATGACCGGTTAACGAGTTGTAAACCGTCTCGAGGTATGCGTCCTCGGAAATGAACTGCCCGGAATATTTCTTCCAGGGATCGAGCAGTTTCGCCTGCTTCATTTGATCCAGTGTTTTGCCCTGCTTCAAAGCCTTCTGTACCACATCCCTGGTGTCCTTCAGCATTTTCAAGAAATTCCTCATGTCGTCGAGGTTGGAGATGGGCCCATGGCCCGGGATAACTTTCACATCCGGTGGAAGCTGGGCAACGACCTTCTCGACGGCATCGATCATGCCGTTTACGCTCCCGCCCGCATCGACATCGATGAAGGGGAAACCGTAAGTCACGAAATCGTCGCCCATGTGAACGACGTTCGACTTGGGGAAGAAAATGATGGAGTCTCCGTCGGTATGACCGGAGGGGAAGTGAAGAGCGCGAATGTCCTCGCCGTTGAGATGGACCGTAACATCGTGGTCAAAGGTCAAAATCGGCAAAGCCTCTTTGGGAGCGGCCTTTTGCTCGAGACGGACCGAGCCGCCGTTCCCCGCCATCCCTCCTTGTTCGAGCCGCTTGCGAACGTTATCGTGAGCGATGATGGGCGCTTCTTTTTGGAAGAACGCATTACCGCCGGTGTGGTCCCCGTGATAATGGGTATTGATGATGAAGCGCACCGGCTTGTCAGTGATGCCCTTTAGAGCTGCCTCGATCTTTTCGGCCAACGGCGCGTACTGGTCATCAACGACAACGATGCCATCTTCGCCGACCGAAGCTCCGATGTTGCCGCCAGCCCCCTCCAGCATGTAAACGTTCCCACCCACCTTCGTGACTTTCATTTCTACTTTGCTGAAGTCCTGGTCTTGAGCGACAGCTGCGATGAATAAACACAGCGTAAGGACAGCCGCAAGGCGAAGCTTTGGCATGGTTCTTCTCCATTGGAGGGAATCGGGGAGTGATTGTAAACCTGGCGCTCAAAATGCAAAAGCCCGAAGTGAGGACGTCTGGTTTCACTCAGTTTGCGAGTGGGTTATCCTTCGAGGTTTGGCATTATTCCTGAGCATGGGAGCCTGCATGAGATCCGTGTCGAATTGGGTGATTATTGTCGTCGTTATCAGCGCCGCAATTCCTTTGCAATCCCAGCTGCCCTACAAGACGGGCAGGGAAATCGCACTTACTTTTGACGACCTTCCAGCAGGCGCGGCTGAGGTGATGACCGCCGCTGAGATCAGACAGATGACCGCGAAACTGGTAGGCGCTCTGCGCCAGGAGAAAGTTCCGGCCGTGGGTTTCGTGAACGAAAAGAAGCTCTACAAATCTGGTGAGGTCGATCAGCGTATTCAATCGTTGAACATCTGGCTTGATGCAGGCTACGAGCTAGGCAACCACACGTTCAGCCATACCTCACTGAACCGTGCCGGCCTGGCTGCCTGGGAAGACGACGTTATACAGGGCGAGGGCCTTCTCCGCATGCTCCTGGCGCAGCACAAGATGAACCTGCGTTATTTTCGGCATCCTTATCTCGATACGGGCCGCGACTTGAAAATCAGGCAGGAGGCGGAAGCTTTCTTAGTGGGTCGAGGTTATCGCATTGCGCCCGTCACCATCGATGCCTGGGACTGGATGTTCGCGGACGTCTATGAAGACGCCAAGCGGCACAACGACAGCAAGGGCCAGGAGGAGACGGCCTCCGCATACCTCGCGTACAGCGACAAAATGTTCGACTACTGCGAGCAGCTGTCCAAGAAGATTGTCGGCTATGAGCCGAAGCAGATACTGCTGCTCCACGGCACCGAACTCGAGGGCGACCACGTGGCTGAGCTAATTCGATTGATCCGCAAAAGGGGCTACAGGTTCATTTCGCTCGAGGACGCGTTGAGTGATCCCGCGTACGGCCTGCCGGATTCGTACGTAGGCGAGGAAGGCACATCATGGCTGGAGCACTGGGCCGTGGCAAAAGGCGAGCCAGTGGTGGATTTCCCGGTTGTCCCAACCGCAATCTTGGAGCGCGACAATGCGCTGCGCAAGGGTCAATAGAGGCAATCTTTCCTGCTCCGTGGAGATTCGCGTTGGCGTAGGCATCGTCGCGCCACGGCGGAGCGAAGGTCCGCAAAATTTGGGGCTCATCGAGGCCGAAATCAACCCGCATCTTCGGATCGCGCGTAACCATCGACCAAGCGGGTCGTCATCTCTTCGGCGGGCGTGCCGCCAGCCATCGCTTGCGCGAGGATCAACTGTCGGGCTTCCACACGCATTGCCGGCAGTCTGATGCCGAAGAGGACTGCGGCACCGACACATCCGACCGCTCCCAAGGCAACCGTGAGAGGGGCACCAACCTTGTCCGCCAGAGCGCCTCCCATCAATGCTCCGAAGGGAGCCATGCCCATGAACATCATGGAATAAAGAGCCATCACGCGCCCACGCAAATCGTCGGGGACCATGGCTTGAATCAGGGTGTTGGATGAGGCCATCTCCAGCATCATGGAGAAACCCACTGGAACCAGCAGTACGGTTGAAAGCCAGAACTGATGTGAGTAGGCGAACAGGATAAGGCAGACCCCAAAACTGCCGGCCGACAGTGCGACCCAGCGACCCAAGCCGCTCAGTCCGGAGCGGGCCGCCAGGGTTAGTGCCCCGAGCAGCGCGCCGACGCCGGTGGCGCCCATCAGAATGCCGAGGCCGCGCGCGCCTCCATGCAGGATTTTGTCGGCAAAGACCGGCATTAAGACCGAATACGGCATGCCCACCAGGCTCACCACCCCGAGCAGAAGCAGGAGCGCCCGGATCGGACTGGTTCTCTTAACAAATTGGAAACCCTCCACAATGGCCTGCAACGGCGACCCAGGTGGTGCAGCCCGGCGTAGTTGGACCCGCATCAGGAGCAGTCCCGCAATGACGGCGATGTAACTGACACCATTGGCAAAAAAGCACCAACCCTCTCCGATGCTCGCCACCAGAATGCCGGCGATGGCTGGTCCGACGATGCGTGCTCCATTGAACATGGACGAATTCAGCGCAATCGCGTTCATCAGGTCGTCCCGTCCAACCATTTCGACCAGGAATGCCTGGCGTGCTGGAATATCAAATGCATTGACTACGCCTAACGATGCGGCGAGAACGAAGATGTGCCAAACCTGCACGCGATTGCTCAGGGTCAGGGCCGCAAGAATAAAGGCAAGGATCATGGAAGCCGTCTGGGTGGCAATTACGACCCGCTGGCGGCTGTAACGATCGGCAGTTGTCCCGCCGAAGGGAGCGATCAAGAACACGGGTATCTGGTTGGCAAAACTTACGGAGCCGAGGAGAAGAGAGGATCCCGTCAGCCGGTACACCAGCCAGGCCTGGGCGATATTCTGCATCCAGGTCCCGACCAACGAGATCAGTTGCCCACTGAAGAACAGCTGAAAATTGCGATGGCGCAGTGCTCTTAATGCGGCGGGTAATCTGCGCTTCCCCTCTGCCGGTCGCGACGTTTCCCCGTTTACCGAATCCTGCACTTGGTTTGTTCTGCCGTCTTGCATGGGAATTCCACCGGTACGTGGAGAACTTCGGCCTTTCCGCCACCGGAAAATTGCGGTACAGTTGCGCTACCTGAGATGCGATCCTCGGGCCGCGCAACTGGGCTGATCCAGTATAGTGGCAGGCGGACGACGGAATACTCCAAGGGAAGCGAGGAGTCCATGGACACTTCTCCCCGGCATGAACGCCGCGCTGGACAGCGATTCCAGATGAACATTCCGGTTATGTTTAAACCGCTGAACGGCGATTGCGAACAGGCTGCGTTGACTCAGGACGTGAGCGCCCGGGGAGTGTTCTTTTGCAGCGAGGTTTCGGTTGCTGAGGGCTCCGCCATCGAATTGACGTTTGTTATGCCCTCCGAGATCACTCTTACCGACAGCATGCGGGTGCGGTGCCGTGGCAGGATCGTTCGCGTGGTACCGCCGGACTCGGTTCGCAAGAGTTTCGGTTACGCCGTACTGCTGGAGCAGTATGACTATTTACCGGAAAAGATAGCCGACAACGCCTCGAGTGACTACACCCGAGTGGCTTCGCTCCACGAGCGGCCTCTGGAAGAAAAGATGCCCAGCCTGCCACAGACCTCGGCGCGCGCCACTTCGTGAAATTGCGAGCAGGTGCTCTAGCGACCCAGCCCCTTTCGCTAAGAGATGACGATCGGTGCTCGAGTATTCTGCAGGCGTCCCAATCGCGTCAGGCTGCCGGCCAGCTCTTCATAGCCGTCGGAAATTGCACGCGGAGAGACGCGCAATCCGGGCGCCAACACTGCCACATAAAGTTTGAGGGTGAGAGACAGTGCATAAAGCCGTACGCGCAAAGCTTGGTTAACGAGCTGTTCGCCAGCCTGCGCAATTTCTGGATTACTGCTCTGGCGGGCAGCGTCTCCCAGGCGCATAAGCAAGCCGGCGTTGGCGAGCACACATCCCACGTAGTCAAGCGCAGCCCTCATGCGCTCACGCTGGATTTTGCGAAATTCGCGAGGAACAAGATTCTGGCGCAGGTATTCTTCCTCACCCGGATCCATCAAGTTACGGAATGCCGCCAGGTCCACAGCGTTGGCGCTCTGCTCGAAATCAGAAATTTGAGTGGCTGGAATCCTGCGACCAGGTGCACTTACGATGAAGAACACCAGCGCCAGGATTCCGAAAACGATCAGCGTAACTGTGATCATCATCTTTGCAACAACCTCTGCAACTCGTCGCTCCATGAATCCATGTCATGGGCAGGCAACGCGACTTTGAATTGCCGCGCCCGTTCGGGCATAAGCGCGTACACCAGCCAAATCACCACGCACAGATGGTAGACACTCATGCTCGCCAGGTTAATAGTTCCCATGAGTTGATTCTGGGAAACCGCGGGCAACGTAGACATGTGGGTTTCTATAGCCGTGGTGACTAAATCGACTGCCGAGAAGATACCCAGGCCCAGCGCAACACCAAAAACAAACGTGCGTAGCGAAAGGCTCAAGGAAGCGATGCCCAGAAACAACAACACCAAAAGGCCCAACTGAACAACATCCGCTGCCTGATCAACGATGTGCAATCCCATGTAAAGCCGAGTCGCATACTGACCTGACCCGGCATAGAATACGACCAGCACCGCACTTAGGAACAAGCCGGCGGTTCCCCAACGTAGCAAGAGCATCCCATGATGTTTCAGGATGCGGTAATCCTTCATCACGAGAGCGAACAGTTCATAAATGATCGAAAACCGCAGAACGATACATCCCGTTTGATGTACCCAATAAGCGTAGGTGAAAAATGTCTCGGATATGGCAACATGGTCGAGACCGAACATGATGAGGGCAGTGAGGGATCGAAAGAGACAGTAGGTAAAGAAAATGGGAAATTTCCGGTGCAACTTCCGCACGAACATGCATCCGGCAACTGCAAACTGGATCACAGCCGGCGCCAGCCACAAGTAGTGGGTCGCGGTGGAGTGCCAATTCATACTCTCAACCGCACTATACTGCGTCAGGCGCGCGGCCACAATCTTTATGAGTTACCAACAGGGGCGCGGTGGCTGAGTTGCGCTCAATACCACTGAAACTCAATGCGTAGTGCAGCCGGCCGGTCCACACATTGGCATACCATCCGCCATTGCGGTTGGGAGTGGCACGAAACATGCTAAGACAAGAGCAGCAGCCAGAACACGAAGTACTTTTTTCACGGTTAAACTCCTTGGAGAGAAGTTCGGACCGTGCTAATGTGCTGCTGAAAACAGCTTGGCTCGAGAGGATGCCCGGATTTTTACTTTGTTCCGAAATTAGAACAAACCTGTGACTCTGCTATCCGCGCTCGAAGATGTTCTGCAGCGAACCCTGGCGTCTCTCCCGGGTACGCTGCAAAAATTGGAGTATGTGTCCAGCCTGCGAATGGATGGGCGTTATGCTCACTGGGGTCTGTCACGCGTGTATGGTGAGGATTGTGCTCAGCGTGCGCTGGGAAGCGCTCACCACATGCTGGTCAGTGATGTCCTGAGGACTCCCCTGCACAGTTTATTAGAGGATAGCAATGCCCAGAATGGAACCCAGCCCGGCGCAGCAGCCTACGTGGATAACTTACGGCAACGCTCAGGGAACCTGTTGCCGCAGAGCCCGGGTCCTGGCGTAACTCGACATCTCAGTTCAGTGCTTCACGCGCTTTCGGCTCTGGCACGCTCTCGGCGGCACGCCACTCACCTAGGCGCATAGCCACTCCTACAACTTGCCCAATCACTTCGGCGTCCTGCGGGTGCCGTAGTACACGTATTTGTAGGGGCGATAACGGATGTGGCTGGAGCACAATGTGATCGCTCCCCTTCATCGTGCACCAGCAGCACGTGTGTCCGGCGCGGGTTTCGACAAAATAAATCGGCCGCTCGTATTCGGAGTGCCACACGCCCCGGATCACTTTGTTCTTTGACTCGTCTATCTGCACAAAAGAACCCGGTGGCAGCAATGGGTACATGGTCAAATCTTCCGTTCCGATATACCCATACGTGTAGCTCGTTTGGGCGAATTGCTCCAGGTAGGCGAGCGGAACCAGTCCCCATTGCTCCACCATACGTCCCAAATTGGCGGTACGCCTCTGGTCGAAGCCGGGATCGAGGCGAACTGGGATTCGCACTTGGGTGGCTGCCTGTAAAGCATCCGCCTTGTGAGATTTGGGAGGAGAAACCACTTTGAGGTCCGAGGCCACTTCATTCATGTCGATGCCATACCACGCCAGGATCTGGTTAAGCTCGCAGCGATAGATCACGGCGAGGGCATACATGCGGAATACGCTGGGAACAACTCCTTTTGTCTCGATGTCGGAAAGCCGACTTAAGGGGACAGAAAAATCGTCGTTACCATGCTTGGCCGCGATAGCGGCGCTGGCGAGCTCCACATCTCGCATGGTGAGGCCCAATTTCTCGCGAAATAAGCGCAGCTGTTGCCCGGGATGAAGCATGGCAGTCTCCTTGGACGCAGCGCAAGCTTGCCGCTACTTTCATCTTGATCAAAACTGCGCCTGGCAATGAAAGAAATCTGGCCCTGAGTACCTCCAGTATGGACCTGTTCGGTTTTTGGAACAAGGGCCTCCTTACGCGACCTGGGGTCACAGCCGAGTCCGCAAGCGCTTTTTTTTCATTTTCCGGAATCAGTGGCTTCTCAGCCTGCGAACCTTGGCTTAGAATGGGCCAGACGCAATCGGTTTTGTAGCAGGTATGGTCTTTTCCCAGCCCCTCCCGAATCCACCGCTTCCCATTTTCGGAATGGGTTACGAAGGTCATCTGGCCAGGGTTGCACTTGCCTCTTAACATGCCATCAGTTCGGCACATAAACGAGGATCAGGGCATGCATGGCGTTGCTGTCGCCCTTTTGGCAGAGGATCGGGATCGACTCGCTATCCTGCAGCAGCGAGTCGAGGCTACAGGAAGCGGGCGCGTAGTCTTCAGCCACAACGGGTTTCCGTCCTCCACGACGGACTCTATCCTCAGGCAAATTCAGGACTTACGAGCAGAAATTGTGCTCGTGGACGTCGACTCCACGCGTGCTACCCGCGCCGTGCAGACGATCGAACTGCTGAAGGCCAGCACGAATGACGTGAGCATCTTCGCTCTGGGTGCCATGGACCACGCTCCCACGATCGTTTCCGTCATGCGCGCTGGGGCCTGCGAATTCCTGGACCGCAGCGGGGATGCCGCCGCACTTCAGGAGGCATTCGTCCATTTCGCGTCTCAGAAGGTACGCTCGATCAATTCAGCCGGGCGGGCGCGGGTTTTGACCTTCGTCAATGCGAAGGGTGGATGTGGCGCGACGACGCTGGCGGTAAACACCGCGTTAGCTCTTCAGCAAGACCATGGGCCAACCGTGTTGGTTGACTTCGGGCAGCTGGGACATGCCGCCCTCCACCTCAACGTGCGCCCAGTTTTTGGACTGGCTGACGCCCTGGCAAATCTGCATCGCATGGATACAGCGTTGCTTAAGGGTTTCATCACGCCTTGCAGGCACGAACTCCATCTGCTCGCCGGCCTGTCGCAAGTCACGATGCTGGCTCCGACTACTTCGGAACTGGCACGGCTTTTCGATGTTCTCGTGACCCAGTACAAGCACGTGGTGGTGGATTGTTCGAGTCGCAGCGATGAAATTACCCGGATGTTGTGCGATCTGTCGCATCAAGTGCTCATGGTCGCGCAGACGGACGTAGTAACGCTCTGGAGCGCCGCGCGAATGCAATCCTGGTTTGACCAGTCCGGAGCGCGGGAAAAAATAGGTCTTGTAATTAACCGCTATAAGAAAATCGCCGGTTTCACGGACGAAGACGTGAAGCGGGCAACCCAGTGCAATGTGTATTGGAGAGTGCCCAACAGCTATTATCCGGTCGCCTCGGGAATCGATCGTGGCGAGCCTATTCTTTTGCAAGATAATGATTTAAGCCGTTCGATTCGTGCCCTGGCCACGCGACTTGTGGGCGACGCAGGCGACAGCCAAAGTGGCCTGGCGACCACCGAAAAAGCGAGCAGCCGGCGCAAAGCCGCCGCTCGCTTGCTTATCTCACCTATGCGCGCCGGAGAATAACCGGTCTTCCTTATCTTTCAGCACCAGTGGCCTGTTGTAGTCTGGCTTGTGCCGTGACTACTATTGGCAGCCCGGAATAGCCGTCTAGCCGGTGGTGAGAAGTTCTCCGGTTTTCAGTTCTGCCTTTACTGATACTCTGCAAGAGAGCGAACGCGAAATAAGGCAGATCCTCTCCGCTTTTTCGATTAGTCGTTGTGCGCGATCATGATCGTGTTCGTTCGCCAGCGTAACAACCGGTCTCAGCACGATTTCTGTAAAGCGGAGGCCCCCCTCCTGCTTTTGCACGACACCCTCAGCGAAGACTTCCAGGCCGGGGAACTCGAGTTTCGATTTCTCTGCTATGGCGCGGAAGGTGGACACGTAACAGGTAATCACCGAGCCAAGAAGCAGATGCTCTGGGGTCCAGAGACCGGGCTCACCCCCAAACTCTGGGGGAGCGGCAAAGTTGATGGTGCGGGGAATCCCGTTGGCTTCCAGAATTCCGCGCTTGTGTATCGTCCAATGGGCGTGAGCCTGGTAGCGCAGCACGTTGTTCATACTCGAACTCCTTGACTGGACCTTAACAACGGGTCGCACGCCCGGCTGTGAAGATGGTCACAGAGACTTGTGACTTGCGGCAGTTAGGTATCAGTGCTGTTCGGCAGTGACAACCACTCCGGGGCGTAGGGCAACTGCAGGCGGCTGATACACGCAGCAAGGTTCCTCAGCGAAAATGTCGCCGGTCAGCGCGTAGGCCCGCGCCCGCGATCCACCGCAGACTTCCCGGAACTCGCAGGCACCACACTTGCCCTTGAGATTCTCACTATTGCGCAGGGCCATGAATAAAGGGCTGTGACGATAGAGGCCGGCCAAGGATTGTTTTCGAATATTGCCTGCCGATACCGGTAAAAAGCCGCTGGGGAATATCTCGCCCAGATGGGAGATGAAGACAAAGCCTTTGCCGTCGTTGATGCCGCGCGGCGCCCGACCGATTCCGTCGGGACTATTGGCCAAAAACATAGCGGCCACAGTCCCTCCATTTTTCTTTTGTTCCACGCGACGTTGCAGGAGAAAACGACGATAGTGCTGAGCCTCTGTGCTCTTGATATCGAATCGTACGCGCTTTGAGGTCTCGTACAGTTTCTCAAATACTTGCTCGAATTCGTCGGCGGATATCAGGTCGATATCGTGTCCACGTCCGGTCGGTACCAGGAAGAACACGCTCCATAAGACAATATCCAGGCTTTCCACGAGCGCAATCAGCTCTTCAATATGAGCGAGATTGTGACGCGTGATGGTGGTGTTGATCTGTACGGGAAGTCCCACCTGCCGGGCCCAGCGCACCGCTTGCAAGGTACAGTCGAAGGAACCGGGGACACGCCGAAACCCATCATGCATGCTGGCGGTTGGGCCATCAAGGCTGATGGCCAGCCGCGCCAAACCGCGGCGCTGCAGGTCGACAATGGCTTCCCGGGTAAGCAAAGGTGTTGCGCTGGGCGTCAGCGACACTCTCACACCTCTATGGCTGGCGTAGCCAACCAAATCGAAGATATCGGGACGCTTGAGCGGGTCTCCCCCGGTCAGCACAAAAACGGGCGCTGCCATGTCCGCAACTTCATCAATCAAGCGTTGGCCTTCTTCCGTACTGAGTTCGAGCGAGTTTCGCAACGGCTGAGCGCAGGCGCGGCAGTGCACGCAGGCAAGATCGCAGGCCTGGGTGACTTCCCAAATGACAATGAACGGGCGCTCGTCAAAATTCGATGTTTGCATATTTCCTCACCCTGCATGCCATTTTTATGCTGCCAAAGGCCTGAACAGCGGCATGTGACTAATGTCACAGGAAGGTGGAACTATGCCCGTGAGGCGAATCACAAACCGTTGTGAGGAAGATCACAGCGGAACCGTACGCCGACGACGAAAATTCCCTCAGCAACGGCGCTGCAGCTGGGATGGGGACGATGCCGCCGATGGGAGGGGATCATGGCAAGTGATGCGCGCGACATTCTCGAAGTATTGAAATTCGAATTGAATTTCCTGGAGCAAGGCGGTTATGGCCGCTCCGTGCGCACCCCCTGGAAACCCACGTCAATCTTCCAGGACTCGCTATCTTGCCTCAATTTTGATGACCCGCAACGGCCGCATCCCTGCAACGAGTGTCTGCTGCACGATCTGGTTCCAACCCAATGTCGTGAAGAGAATGTTCCCTGTCACCATATTCCCTTGAATGCCGCCGGCGAAACGGTCGACACCATGGAACGGCAGTACACGCAACTGGAACTCGAGGATGCGGTCAGAAACTGGCTGCGCGCCATGATTCAGCGTATTGAACAGGAACGGACAAAAAAGGCGGCCACTGCCCTGAAAGTCAGTACACCGACCTCACCACCGCAATAGCGCGAAACACGGGCACTCCAGCCCGTATTTCCGTGAATCAGGTTGGAGCTCTCCGCCCCAAATGGCTCTCAATTCAAAAATGGGAATCGTGGGCGCCAGAACCCCATCTATGCATACCCAAATAGCCGAATACCGGATATGCTTGGGCCACTGCCACGCCTGCAGGAGCCACTCATGAAACGCGACTTCGCTTCGCTTACTCCCCAGGAAACACTCCATGTGGCCATTTTTATCGAGGAGCGCAACGCTGAGATCTACCACCAGTTTGCCGAGCTGTTCGCGGAGTTTCACGACCCAGAGTCCCTGGAAATTGCCAGTACATTCTGGGACATGGCGAAAGAAGAGCGAGAGCATGGGACTTTGCTTCAGAAGCGCTATTTCGACCGTTACGGAACCAGACCATGCGCCCTGACCGACGAGGATATCCGCGACTTCATTGAGGTACCAAAGCTGGAAACCGGCGAGATCTTTACCATCAGCAAACTGAAAGTCGGCCGTTCGCCCCGCGAGATGGCGCTGGAGGTGGCCATCTCCGCTGAGCAGGGCGCGATCCGCTACTACACTCGATTGGCTGAAATTACGGAAGACCCAGAACTACGAGCCCTATATCGGGAATTCGTGGATTTCGAGAGCAGCCATACCGACGGTCTGCAGAAAAAGATGGCCGAAGCGCGGCGTACGTCAGGTGGGACAAAGTTGGCGTAGGCGTGACCAGGCTATAGGTCTGCGTGGCCTTGTGTTTCCGGGATTTGGGTTTCCAACTCGCTCACCTGCGGGCGGTCTGGACGATATTTCACAGTCAATCCTGCCGTGCGCGGCAAGCTCCTCGCCACCCACTCGCGCGCCTGCCTTTCGTTCGGGAAAAGCGGGCTGCGCCACTCGCCCGAGTAAACCTTACCGGCGACTCGATAAGAATAGGCAAAGACAGCAAAGCAACCTTCTCCTCCTGTTCCGATGTGCTGAATCTGTGGTTCTCCGTCTAAGCCGGCCAGCACAGTCTTCCACTCCACCATGCGTCTGGATCGCATGGCGGCAAAGCCGGCGGCGAGCACCATCAGTCCACCGGCAGCGAGAAGAACCCACTGGATCACTACATCCATTCGTGTGCCTGGCTACTACTGCCGCTTTTCTGGTGTTGGCGACAGATCTTGCGGAAATTGCTTAAACGACACTTCCCGTGATTTCGATGAGGTGTTATGGTCTTCGTCAGTAACGTGCTCGACCAGCTTGCCATTCATTACGTAATAGGCCTCATCGCCCGGGTTTTTGCCCGGCCCGCGATCCACGGCGCCTTCAAATTCGAACCAAACGCCGTGAACGGTTTCCGTAGTAAAGCTCACGCGATTCCCAGAGAGTTTGCCCTGCTTGAAAAAGTGATCGAGGAAGGCGCCTTTGTCACTTTCGAGATCTCCATAGCGTGAGACGAAGCCGGTTACTCGACCCCGATCCTCGACAGTAATCTGCACGAACTCACCGTCGCGGAGAAAGCTGTACATTCCTGAATAGTCGGCAGGTGCCTTCGACGGTGCATCTTGGGCCTGCGATGCAGCGCCCAGGAGCAGGACGAAAATCAGGCAGGAGCAAACAAATTTCATAGGTCCTCTACTTGGCCGCGGCGCGAACTAAAGTCATATTGCCGAACTCGGTCCACTTTCCCGCCTGATTCTTCTGGGTCATCCGCCAGTGCCATTCGCTTTTCTCCGGCCGCCACTCGAAAACTGTTCGAAAAGGGCCGTCGGGATACTCGAAAACGAGTTCAAGCGAATTTCCGGCGCGCTTACCAAAGCCCAGAGTCTCGGAGAAACGTCCTCCGTAAATATCGACCAGATGGGTTACGTAACGTTCGCTGGCATTGTCATACCCGATGATGAAAAAAGCCTCGTAGGGCGGATTGCCGCCGCTCGAATCCACCGCCTTTTCGTGCACCTGCAGGAACTGGTGATTCAGTATCCATTCCGCTCGGACATCATGATTGGCGTTGCCGCCAGCGACCAGTCCGGTAAGGCGCCAAGCTCCGGCCATGCGGTCCAGCAGGTCGTCATACAACGGACGTTTCGGCCCGTCCAGCGGCTCCGGGGCTTGCGCCATGGGCAAGGTTAGTATGGACGCGAACAGCAGGAATAGCGTGACGAGGGGAAGAGTTCGACCAGTCATTTGCAGTGACTGTCTCCTGTTGGCGAGCATTCTACGATCCCGCCGGGTAAGGCACAATGCCGCAGACCAGCCAGGGCTATAATTGTGCAACGAATGCGTTCGGAAGTCAGAAACAAAAGGCTCGCCTGATGAAGTTGTTTTGGATGTGTGTCTTACTCCTTGCAGCATACCTCGCGCTGGCACAGGCGCCCAATTCAGATCCGGTAACCGGTCCGCCCCAGTCGGTCCAGGAAATTAGCGCGACCAGCGCCGCTTCAGCTCGCCCGGCAGCTCTCGACTTGCAACCCGATGCTAAGGGAATGCTCTCGGAAGAGCAGATGCGTCAGCTCTTCCGAGTGGTCGCGGACAAAGATGTCGAGAACGATAAACGCCAACGGGATTACACCTACATTCAGCGCGAAGAACAGCATAAGCTCGACGGCAAGGGCGAAGTGAAGTCGACTGAGGTGCGCACCAGCGAGATCCTGATGCTTTACGGCGAACCGGTTGAGCGGCTGATATCCAAAGACGACAAGCCGCTTTCGAGCAAGGACGCCGACAAAGAGGAAAAGAAAATTCAGAAAATTATCGACAAACATCAGCACGAGTCTGACAAAGACCGTGAGAAGCGCCTGGCAAAGGAGGAAAAAGACCGGGAAGACGGACGCAAATTTGTCCTCGAAGTGGCCGATGCCTATAACTTCCGCTCCGACGGAATCGAAAAACTGCAAGGGCGCGACACTTACGTCATCGATGCCGAGCCGCGCCCGGGATTTCAACCCAAGATGAAGTACGCCAATCTTCTTCCCAAATTTCGCTTTCGCATTTGGATCGATAAGGACGAACTTCAGTGGACAAAGCTTGACGCGGTCTGCATTGACACGGTTTCCTTTGGACTGTTCCTGGCGCGTTTTCACAAAGGAACCCGCGTTGTCATCGAGCAGACCCGCATCAACGACGAGGTTTGGCTGCCCAAACATCTGGACGTGAAAGTTGACGTGAAGCTCGCGCTGCTCAAGACGTTCAATGTGAACGTGGATACCACGTACAGCGACTACAAGAAGTTCCGCACCGGAGCGAAGATCGTGGGCGTTGAAGAAATACAAAAATAGTGCGAATCACCCCGCTATCCTGTCCCCGCTATAATAGAGAGATGCCCAGTAGGCAAAATCGCTATCTGTGAGGCATCGGGAAGAATTCCGGCCACGGATTAACGCGAATTGGCACTGATTAGGTTCGTGAAGGTCCGTGACCATCTCTGGCACATTGCGGGGGAGTCGTTAGCCAACGACCAACGACATGGATTTCAAATTAGTTAGCGATTACAAGCCGCAAGGTGACCAGGCCAAGGCGATTGAATCCCTGCTGCGCGGAATCTATGACCGTGAACAGCACCAGGTGCTGCTCGGCGTGACTGGCTCGGGAAAGACCTACACGATGGCCAAGGTCATCGAGGCGGTGAATCGCCCGGCACTGGTTCTAGCTCACAACAAGACTCTGGCAGCGCAGCTTTACCATGAATTCAAGAGCTTCTTTCCGCGCAACGCGGTGGAATACTTCGTGTCGTATTACGACTATTACCAGCCGGAGGCATACGTTCCTGCCGCCGACCTGTATATCGAAAAAGAAGCCACGATCAATGACGAACTGGACAAGCTGCGGCTTTCCGCGACCAAGTCCCTGTTCGAACGGCGCGATTGCCTCATAGTCGCTTCCGTCAGCTGCATCTACGGCCTGGGCTCGCCCGAAGCCTATTACGGCATGCTGCTTTTCCTGGAGAAGGGCCAGAAGGTTAAGCGCGAAGACATCACCCGCAAGCTGGTGGAAATTCTTTACGAGCGCACCGATGGCGAGTTTCGCCGTGGCACGTTCCGTGTCCGGGGTGACGTAATAGAGATCTTCCCCACCTATGATGACATGGCCTATCGCATCGAACTCTGGGGCGATGAAGTCGAGTCGCTCTCGCAGATCGATCCCCTGTTTGGCACCGTCAAACAAAAGTACATGCGGCTGCCCATCTATCCCAAAACCCACTACGTCATGAAGGAGGAGACCAAGCGATCGGCAGTTGAGTCGATCAAACAGGAGCTGGCGTGGTGGGAAAAGGAACTGGAAAAACAAGGCCGGTTGGTCGAGGCGCAACGCGTGCATCAGCGCACCATGTTTGATCTCGAAATGATCAAGTCGGTCGGCTACTGTCACGGGATCGAGAACTACTCGCGTCACTTCACCGGGCGCTTGCCCGGCGAGCCTCCGCCCACCTTGCTCGATTACGTGCCGCGCGATTACCTGGTGTTCATCGATGAATCGCACCAGACCGTTCCTCAGCTTCATGCCATGTGGCATGGCGACCGTTCCCGCAAAAGCCTGCTGATCGAATATGGATTCCGTCTGCCGTCCGCTCTCGATAATAGGCCGCTGCAATTCGAAGAATTTGAGTCTCGTGTCAACCAGGCCATTTATGTTTCCGCGACTCCCGGCCCCTACGAGTTAACGAAATCGGGAGGGGTAGTGGTCGAGCAGATCATCCGGCCAACCGGCCTCATCGACCCCGAAGTCGAGATTCGTCCCGTGAAAGGACAGATCGACGACTTGCTCCATGAAATCCGGCAGCGCGCTGCCCGCGGCGAACGTGTGCTAGTCACAACTTTGACCAAGCGCATGGCGGAGGACCTGGCCGAGTACTACGCCGAAGTGGGAGTGAAATGCCGCTACATGCATTCCGAGATCGAAACCCTGGAACGAGTGAAAATCCTCCGCGACTTGCGTAAGGGCGAATTCGACGTACTGATCGGAATTAACCTGTTGCGCGAAGGACTGGACTTACCTGAGGTTTCGCTGGTCGCAATTCTGGACGCCGACAAGGAAGGCTTCCTCCGTTCCACTGGTTCGCTCATTCAAACCATCGGACGCTGCGCCCGAAACCTGAACGGTCGAGCCATTCTCTACGCGGACACGATGACCGATTCGATGAAACGCGCGCTCGATGAAACCGGTCGCCGGCGAGCTATTCAACAAGCCTACAACGAGGCCAATGGAATCACTCCTGAATCGGTGGTGAGGCCGCTGGCTATGTCGCTGGCCAGCATCGTCGAGGCCGACTACACCGATCTCACATCAGATGTGGACGGCATTCCCGAATTTAAGTCGCAAGAGGAGCTGGATACCTACATCAACAAACTGGAAACGGATATGCGTGAAGCAGCAAAGAAGTTCGATTTCGAAAGGGCTGCCAAGCTGCGCGATACCATTAAGGAGCTGCGGACGAAGGAGTTCTTGTTCGCTTGAGCGATACTATTTTCACTGGCCCGCATTCGCGGACATCGCGGCTGGACGCCGATAGCAGCTGCAAGCCAGGTTTTCTTCGGAAGTAAAAGTCACTGCAGACCTGGGAAGCTTCTCGTTCTGTCCCAAGAACAGAAAACCGCCCGGCTGAAGGTAGAGATGCAGACGCTCGACCAGAGCGGTCCGCCGCGCTGCGGAAAAATGTGGCAGGACGCCAACGCAGAAAATCACTTCAAAGCGGCCGAGGAAATCCGGGTTGGCCAAGTTTGTAGTCGTGAACGTAACCAGATTTCTTATGCGCGGCTTCACCATGAAATGATCGCCGATACGAGAGAAGTACTTACTCAAGAATCGGGCCGGTACACTCTTAATATCACTACGGGAATACAGCCCGCGCTCTCCCAAGGCGAGAGCGTCGCGGCGAATATCGTTTGCCACGATGTGAACGTTCCAGCCGCCGGTGTCGTCGTTCAAGGCTTCACAAACCGACATGGCAATCGAGTACGCTTCCTGTCCGGTAGCACAGCCCGCACTCCAGATACGCAACACGCGCGGGTTCTCGGTACGCTTGCTTGTTCGCAATTCCGGAATGATTCTTTTCTCCAGCGCCGCGAAGGCCGACGGAACTCGAAAGAACGAGGTTTCGCAGGGAAGAAGAAAGTCCAGGAGCGTCGCGGACTCGCTCGGACGCTGCCGCAATCTGGCCAGGAGGTCGCTGGTAGAACGTAAGTCGCTGCCAACCATGTGCTCGGCGAGTTTATCGGCTATGGCTTCGGTGGGCTTGTCGATCAGAATGCCGTATCGGCTTTCGAATAGCAGCCGCAATTCTGCAATCTCGGAATCCAGAATCACGGGTTGGTAAACGCTCTGCAGCTTCATGGGCCTGGATTTATGTTCCGACAGAAGCGGCCTGAGCACGCGAACGCGCCTGCTGAGCTGCCTGCCGCTCCACATAGTGCAGCTCAGTTTCCAGCGATGAAAATCTCTGAAGGATTTCGTGCATACGCACGGCCATATTGCGCATGGTCTCGATTTGTTCGCGGGCATTCGCCGACAATGCGCCTGGTTCATGCAAGAGCAGTTCGGAATTCCCCAACAGCGAAGTCAGAGCGTCATTGAAGCTGTCGCGCATTTCCAACATGTAACGTCCTAACGTCGCCTGCGCTTCACGAGTGGCGGCGGACTGCTCGGCCGAGAGTGCGCGCGAGAGCGACTGTTCAGCACGCAAAGCCTCTGTGGCAACGAGAATCACGGCGTCTACCCATCCTTCATGCTGGCTGAGCACCAGCGTACGGGGGTGCGTCTCGTGGACAGTTTGGAGCGCTTGCGCATCCGGTGCGACAAAGATTACGGGCTTGCCACTGCATTCCAGGATCGTAAGAACGGAAGGCAGCACTCCCGGACGCAGTGCACCGATAATTCCCAAATCGAATGCTGTGCCGTTGATCCCTGGGCAAAGATCGCCGCTCATCAATGTAAAAACAGGTACTTTGCGCTCTGCCTGCCAACGCGTAGTGATGGTTCGTGAGAATTCGCCATCGTCAGCAATTATTAATACGGTATGCATGATCGCCTGGTGTCCGGGATGCTGGACTAGTCGTCTTCTTGTTTGAGATGAGGACTCGCCACCTGAAACTCCGGCGCGGACGAGTTTGCGGCAGCAGCTGCGGCGCTTGCCACTCGAGCCTTTCCGCTTGACTTGTTCCCAGTGTTGCCGCCAGCCGCATTTTTGGCTAAGGCTTCTTCGACGACCGTCCTCAGGTCGGTAAGCATCTTCAGAGGCTGCCCGGAGGAGTATTCCGCCTGAAACATCACCTTCCAGGAATGACAAATCATCCGTAAGCGGTCGGTGGGTTCCTGATGAGAAAAATGAGCGCGGCGGCAATCGAGGTGTTTGACGCCTCGATGGTCGAGTTCTGTGAGGCCCTCCAGAATTGCGTTTAAGTCGTCATGCATCAGCCGGAAGAAGATGCGCCGGATCAGGAAATTGAAGCGCGCAAAGGCAACCAGAGCAACAGGCGCAAAGTAATTCTCGCCGGCATGAGCTTTGAGCTTGCGCCCTTGTTCGACGATGCGGCCACCAAACAGTTCTGAAAGTCGCCGGCAGGCGGCAGCGGCTTCGATAATCGGTTCCAAAGGCGCCAGCCAATCGGGGATATTGAAATTCACCGGCCCGACTAGTGGTTCCAGCGCCTGCGCCACATAAGCGAGGTCGCACTCAACATCGTCAATCTTGGGCGGTGCGAGATAGGAGAAGTTCTGGACCAGGAGGAAATCAACTTTGTCACGGTCCACCGAGCTGTGCGGCTCTTTGCGGAGGTGATGAAGCAAGAGCAGCCGAAGCTTCTCGGTATCGGCCAAAGTCGTGGTCTGCAAGAATTGCCTGAGCTGATGGACCTGAATCTGCCGGTCCATGGTGGTAAACCACTGGCGTGCTTGCCGAATGGCTGAATCATCCGGGGGCGCCTGTTGCGACTCCAAAGCAGCGCAATCGGGAGCTTCGATGACAAACTCTCGCGCCAAGGCAACATAAATGGAGTACAGTTGCTGCGCTTCGCGCCACTCCAGCGACGGATCAGCGACTTGTTCGGCTGGGCTCATGACTTTACGATCCAGTTGGGCACGGGGTGTGAAAACCGGGCCGCTACCGCCGTGTGTCCCTCGTGATACTGCACGGCCACAACGCAGGCTTCCACATCGAGAGAGCCATCAGGAGTCTGCAGGCGCAGGCGGTCTGCGAATTCCAACGACGATGAAGTTGCGAACAGCACTTCGCGGCTGGTTCCGAACTCAATCACGGTGCTCTCGACGACCGGTTGAGCCGACCCCAGCCTGGTCAGACGGACAGGTATGCGAACCGGACTGGCTTCAGGAAAGAACTTTGCGAGTCCGGCGACGTAGCTCGCCTCCCGCGCCGCTGCTGCACTCTGGGCTGGCAAAAGGTATACACCTCGACAATGCAGCGGCTCTGGCTCGGCACGTTGCCGCGTAAAAGGCACGACTGCCACAAGCCGCATGCTGTCCCAAAACAAGGTGCACGAATCCAGCCAAACTGCGAATCGCACCGGCAGAACCAGAAGCCCTGTCGTTTGTTGAGGTTGTAATGTCAGGCGACAGCAAAATTAGAGCGTTCTCAGGATGCCAGTCTCAAGCTGAGACGCACATCTCAACGCCTGCGCCAAAACTACTGCATGGCAGCGCTGCTGGGTGGGCTAAGACGAGTCGCGATGTTGTAGCGCTTCAGCTTTCGGTACAAAGTCGCGCGGCTGATTCCAAGCATCTTCCCGGCCATCGTCTTATCTCCCTTGACCTGCTCAAATACGCGTTCGATCGTGGCGCGCTCGATATCTTCCAGATCAGTCGAAGTGGGGACTGCCGGCATCCCGTCAGTTTCGGCAGGAACTCGGCGCGGGGAACCGGCGATGGCGGGAGGCAGATCAGCCAGATCGATGATGTTGCGATCGCCTAACGCGACCGCCCGTTCCATGCAGTTTTCTAATTCCCGGATATTGCCCGGCCAGTCGTATTGCAACAATGCCTTCATGGCCGAGTTCGTCACTTGAACAATTTTTCCCGGAGCAAAACGGTCGAGAAACCAATGCACCAGCATAGGAATGTCGGTACGGCGTTCCCGCAGAGGAGGAAGGTGCACGGTCACAACGTTGAGCCGAAAATACAAGTCCTTGCGAAATGTTCCGTTGCGATAAGCCGTTTCCAGGTCGCGATTGGTGGCAGCAATCACGCGGACATCGACTTTGGTTTTTTCGTTGCTGCCCACGGGACGCACTTCCTTCTCCTGTAGCACGCGGAGCAGCTTGGCTTGCATTTCCAGGGGCAACTCGCCCACTTCATCCAGAAAAATTGTTCCGGTGTCGGCAGTTTGAAAAAGCCCTTGCTTGGAGCGGATGGCGCCGGTAAACGCGCCCTTTTCATAGCCGAAAAGTTCACTTTCGATGAGTGTCGGGACAAGCGAGCCGCAATCCACGGCTACAAAAGGCCGGTTAGCGAAGGAGCCGCGGAAGTGAATGGCGCGTGCAACCAGTTCCTTTCCCGTTCCGCTTTCGCCGCTGATCAAAACCGGGGTGCGCGTGTCCTTGAGCCGGGACACCATTCGAAGCACATCCTGGATTTTTACAGACGTTCCTACAATGCCGTGAAGTTCAGTTTCGGTGTCAGTGCGTTCACGCAGAAATTGATTTTCATCGACGAGCCGGATCTTTTCCGCCATGCGCCGGAGAAAGAGCCGAAGTTCCTCGAGCGGGGAAAAAGGTTTAGTGATGTAGTCGTATGCGCCCAGTTTCATGGCCTGCACAGCGGTTTCTATGGTGCCATGGCCAGTCATCACCGCAACTTCGGTGCGGGGCAGTAGTTTCTTGGCCTGGCGCAGAAATTCCAGTCCCGACATACGAGGCATGACCATGTCCGTCAGGATCATGTGCACCGGCTGTTCTTCCAGCAGCGCCAACGCGGATTCGCCGCTATCGGCCTCTAAACAGGCGAATCCCAGGGACTCGCCCACGGTCATGCAGAGGCGCCGTATGCTGTGCTCATCGTCCACGATGAGTAATCGAATCCGGAATTCGTCACTCACAGCTTTTTCCCATGGTCTTTTCCACTACCGAAATGAACTGCTGCACCCGAAAGGGTTTTTCCACGCAAGGAGCCCCAGTCTTTCGCAGAGTGTCGACGGTCTCGTCATTAGCGATGTCGCCGGTGATGAACACTATGCGTGACGCCAACTCCGGCCGGTGGCGAAGAATCCAGGCATGCACGTCGGCGCCGTTAATGCCGCCCGGCGTGCGCATATCCGAAACGACACCGAGAAAATTCCCGGAGGCGAGCACTTTTAAGGCCTGCACGCCGGAGTCGCAGGACACCACGGCGTATCCTCCGCGCTCCAAAGCAGCACGCACGTAGGCCATAACAGAAGGCTCATCCTCGACCAGCAGAACAGGCAACTGGTCCGGCTTCAACGCGGGCGTAGTCATCGTGGCAGTGCTCCTGCAATCGTAGTTAGAAACGCGGCCTCTTCTATCGCCGGAAGACGCACAACAAAAGTGGCTCCTGGCGAGCCCTCATTGTTGTGACAGTAAATTTCTCCCCCGTGCTCCCGCACGATTCCGTAACAGATGCTCAACCCCAGCCCGGTTCCCTTCCCAACCTCCTTGGTTGTGAAGAAGGGGTCAAAAATGCGCTCAGGGTGGGCGATCCCCATGCCATTGTCCCGGAAGACGACCTCGGCGGCATCTCCCTTGACAGAAGTACTTACTTCAATGCGGGCCGCCCTTCCCGTTTCGCGCACGGCATCGTAGGCATTGTTAAGGATGTTAAGAAAGACCTGCTGCAGTTGATGGGAGTCACCAATGACGGCTGGCAGATCCCCTGCGAAATGTTCCACGATTTCCACGCCGTGGCTGGCGAAGTCATAGGCTCGCAACTGAATCGTACGGCTCAGCACGGCGTTCAATTGCAATGGTTGCCGCTGGGGCGGCATCTGTCGGGCGAAGCTCAAAAGGTTCTGGACAATCTGCTTTGTCCTCTGCGCCTCTTGCAGAATCACGCGCAAATCTTTCTTTGCCGAATCGGGCAATTCCGGATTTTCCATGAGTAGATCAGCGAACCCGAGAATCGCGGTGAGCGGATTGTTAACCTCGTGAGCAACGCCGGAAACCAGTTGTCCGACGGCCGCCAGCTTTTCAGTGTGTACCAGCTTGGCCTGGAGCATGGCGGCGTCAGTGATATCGCTCATCACTACCACAATGCTCGATACATGTCCCTGGTCGTCGCGCATGGGGCTAAGGTTGACGGAGAATTGCCCGGTGCGGCCATCCGCCCGCAGGATTGGCAATTCCAAATTATCGACCTGCTGCCCGGACAGCGTCGCCCGCAACGCATCTTGCATCGACGCTCGGCGGGAAGACGCAATCAGTTCTGTCAGGGGGTGGCCCACCAGTTGATGCTGCTGATAGCCGCCGGCCTCGTACCACCGTCGGTTGGCGTAGCTGATTAAGCCGGCTGTATCCGCCACCAGGATCAGGCTCTGGGTATTATTCAGAATCTTGCTCGAGAAATCGCGCTCCCGCTGCAATTCGAATTGATAGTTCTTCAGATCAGTAATGTCGAGCATGAGGCCGCGGAACTGAAGCACGCGCCCGTCCAGATCACGCACTGCGAAGGCATTCAACAACACATAAATGGTGGAGCCATCTTTGCGGCGGAGAGTTTCCTGGTAATTGCGCACCGCACCTTCTTGGTCGATAACTTGCAACAATTCATGACGTCGCTCGGGAGAAGCGTAGATCTGGGCCGGAATCTCCGCTTGCAGCAACTCCTCCCGGCTGGCATATCCCAGCATGCGCACCAGTGCATCGTTAACCTCGATAAAACGCCCATCAGGGGTGGTGAAGAAGAGTCCCTCCTGGATGTTGTCAAAAAGCTCGCGGTAACGGCGCTCAGCTTCGCGCCGGTCGCTTATGTCCTTCAGAACGTGGATGGTCTGCAGATTCTCGCCCTGGCTGCCATGAATCCTGGAAGTGGAAACCAGGTAGGTGCGCTCCAGAACGGACTGTACGAATTCGTCGCGCTTTTCCGCGCCGGCATGACATAGAGGGCAGGTTCTCGCCGCCTTCTCTGGAACCGTAGCCAGGAGGGCGCCCATGGTGATGCCAATCACTTGCCCGGGTTCCAGGCCGATGAAGTCGGCCAACGGGCGATTCACGCGCAGGACATTGTCGTGCTCATCGTGAACCACTATGAAATCAGAAAGAGCGTCAAAAATTTCCAGCCAGTGCCGGTTGGCGTGCTCCATCCGGGCAAACAGGCGAGCGTTCTCCAGGGCCACTGTCGCATGGGCAATTGCGGCCTGAAGCAACTGGCGGGGCGCGTCGCTTAGCGGGCAATTCCGGCTGGCAAGCAGGAGAATGCCAAGCAAATCACCGCTGGCACCATTCAGCGAGGCGAGGATAACGTCATTCCACCCGAGCGCCGCAGCCAGTTCGCCGTTCAGCAGGTCAGCGGCTTGGCCACTGCTGATCGCTTCCGGCTTCCGCGCTGCCCAGGCCTTCATAGCAGCCGCGAGGTGCCGCCGTTCGACCGCAGTCTCCGATCCAGTCCCTTGTAGCGCCGCAATCTCCAATTGGCTGTCATTGGCAACCGCCAGCGCAGCTCCAGCCGCGCCCAACATCTGGGCCACCTTATTGATGAACCTGCTGGCAAAATCAGGTATTCGAACCAGGTAACTGGTCTCCAGTGCGAGGCTCATCAAAGCCTCCGCCTGGGCACGATGCTGTTCAGAAAGGTGCAGGCCGCGAGTCATCTCCAGAGCGACGGCAGCCTGAGCGGCAAGAGCTTTTGCTCGCCGCACATCCTCCGGAGAAATCTTTGCTCCGGATTCCTGATCGAGCACCCCGAAGCACCCAAGAACCTGCCCGTTGGCTCCCAGCAAAGGCACCGCGAGCATTTGCTTAACCCGGAACTCGGGCAAGGCGCTCAGGTTCGCCTCCGGGACGGCACTAGCGTCGTCTGTCCAGAACGCTTCCTTTCCGAGCAACGCTCGAGTGGCTGAGCCAGAGGGGAACACCAGTTCCAAGGCTTGCGCCCGGCCCTCATCGGCTCCCCAGCGAATATGAAAAACATCATTTTCCAGTAGTGCAAGAAAGGAGCGGCGGAACAGCAGAAAGGTCGCAGCCCGTTCCGCAAAGTGTCGCATGAACCTGTCGAAATCACCGGCGGAACTCAGCTCTGAGGAGATTTCCAGCAACTGGTGGAGTTCCTGTGCCTGGCCTCGCGCGGTGCCGTATAACTCGGCGTTCGCGATGGCAACGGCGCCGAAACCCGCGATGGTGGAGACTAGGGATCGCTCATCATCATTGAGGGCACCGTCTTGCCGGGGGTACAGGATGACAGCCCCGACACCCGATGAAGTACGAAACGGAGCAGCCACCAAGGTTCCTGAAGAAACTAACCCCTGCAGACCATCCCGCGACGTGTCCAGATGCACGTCGAGGGCGGCGCCTGCAGAAACGGCATTGCGGGCAGCCTGCTCCAAAAACTGCAGATGACGTCCGCTGAGGCACGCTTTGCCTGCCGACGCCAGCGCTGTCGTTTCTGCCGAAACCGACCGCACGACAAAATTCGTATCGTTCTTTAGCAGTACCGCTACCAGGGGAACTCGCAGGAGAACACGGATACGATCCGCTACCGCGTCCGTAACCGCCGAAGCGTCCGGCACGGCGTGCAGAGCATTGGCTACGTCCGCCAGAATCTCTGCACGCCGGTACTCTTCGCGAGATTCATGGGTGAGTCGCAAGGCCTCGCCCAGGCTGCCGATTTGCCCGGCTACGATTGTGGCTTTAGCGGCGAAGTCGTCATTGAAATAATCGGGATCAGAGTCGTGGAGAAAAACCACCGCCCCCAGCACCTCTCCCGAAACAATCAAGGGCGATGCCATAATCGAGCGCGCGTGGAACTCGTCGGCCATTGCGTATCGGCCGGGGTCCAGCCGGTTTACGTACACAGTCTTGCGCTGACGAACACAGTCGGCCGCCACGGCGCTGGACGAGCGGGTCAGATGCAGACGACGGCCGCGAAAGGCTTCCGCCATGAGCCCATCTGCCTCGCTGCCCACCAGCTCTTCCTTGGATACCAACTTCCAGAAGTACGTGCCGCTAACTTGGAAGAATTCGCGGGTGCTTTGGCAAAAAAGGCGGATGAGGGCATCGAGATCGCCACTTTGCGCGGCCGCCGCCGAAAGGCGTAGCAACAGTTTTTCAAACCACTCGTCTGAGCGCTTTGGCTGGTCGATGATGCGTGTATTCCCTAGGGGCATCTAGGTTGAGACTCTTGATCCTGGCACTCACGACAGTCCTACGCAAAGCTTTGGGGGATAAGGGGAAAGTACCTCGTAATCTCATTTTGAGTCAAGCGAATTGGGTTTCGGGTGCCCTAGTCGGAAAGACCGGCGGTGAGCTTCTGGAACTGTCTCAAGCTGAGAGCAGCACCTGCAGAGTTGGTGGTATCTGAGACGTCGTGCGATGGCTGCGGACGCTTCCCAAACTTTCGTAACTACGCCTAAGGTTCATTTCTCCATACACTTACTAAGAACGTGCGCAAATTGTGACGGCCCGCTTCCAGCTGGTACACCCCGTGCAGTTAGACGCGCGATATTGACCAAGGAGGAGCTGTGTCTTTCCAAGTAATGAGACGCTGGCTGGCTGTAGGCCTGGTAGTCCTCGCATTTGGGGTTGTGGTGGTAAGACCCTCGCGCGCCTTCTCAGAGGATCAGGAAATTTCGCGCAAGGTGAAGAGCAAGGTTGCCCCGGTATATCCCGATATCGCGCGCCGGATGAGTATCAGCGGAACGGTGAAGTTGGTGGTGGTGGTGTCTCCCAATGGCGCAGTTAAGAGCACTAAAGTTTTAGGCGGCCATCCGCTGCTGGTGACCGCTGCCGAAGAAGCAGTTAAGAAATGGAAATTCGAAACCGCCTCAGAAGAAAGCAGCGGAGTTGTAGAGTTCACCTTCAGACCGGAGAACTAGTTATGTGCACAGCCACTGGACGGGTTTGTGGCGCTCGCAAGTGGTTGACGGAGGAACAGCAATGACGATCGGCAAGAAACTATACATCAACTTTGGCGCCGTCCTTGCGATGGTGGTGGTGCTGTTCCTGGTGAACATGATTGCCGTGCAGCGGGAGCATTCGGCCAAAGCTGCCGCACAGCAAACCATGGACTTGTCCGACGCGACCGATCACGTCCGCTACCAGATGATGCAGAACCGGCTCTATCTTGGCAATTACCTGCTCAGTGGTGACACTCGCGAGATCGAGCGCATGAGCGATGGCGAGCGGCTGTTGAAAGACAACCTTTCGAAGGCCATGGCGCTCGTCAACTCCGATCAGCAAAGAGCGGCACTGCAGAAAGTTCAGGATTTGGAGCAGGCGTGGGCAAACGACTTTGCTCTTCCTCTGGTGGATAAGCGCAAGCAGGTCGATGCCGGCAACGTGACCGTCGCTGAATTGCAGATCTTTTATCTGCAAAAGGATGCCTCATCTTGGGTAAAGAATTCCAACGAAGCGCTGGATGTCGCCGATCGGGAGAATAAGAAAAATCTTGAGGATCGCCGCAAATCAGACGAGACAGCGAACACCGCAACCGTTCTGGTTGCTTTGATCAGCACTCTTCTAGCTGTTGGATTGGGAATTTTCATCGCTTATACCACCGCCCGCTCTATCACCGAACCCCTCCTTAACCTGATGGGTGTGGCACAGCAGATCGCCAATACGGGCGACCTCGACCACAACATCGACATCAAGCGGGACGATGAGTTGGGCGAGTTGGCGCGAACTTTCGGCAACATGGTCAAGTACTTGAGGGAGATGGCGACGTTGTCCGAAGCCATCGCGGGCGGCGATCTGTCGGTTCAGGTGCAGCCCCGCTCCAAGAGTGACACGCTCGGGCACGCTTTCAGGAAAATGGTGGAAGGCCTTAGGAGCCTGGTGAAGAATGTGCGCGACGCCTCTTCGCAGGTGGCCAGCGCTTCCAACCAGGTCGCCGGCGCCTCCGACGAGTCAGCCAAGATCAGTCTGCAAGCCTCCTCCGCGATCGATGAAGTTACCAGCACCATGCACGAGATGAGCGTCAACGTGCAGAACATGGTGAAGAGCACGCAGACGCAAGCCTCCAGCGTGAGCGAGACCTCGGCATCTATCGACCAGATGGTCGCCTCCATCCAGCGGGTGGCCGACACCGCCAAGGTACTGCTCGACATTTCCAATCGTTCCCGGGAAGAAGTTCACAGCGGCATCAACACCATGGAGAAGGCCACCGATGGCCTTAACCGGATCAATACCACTATCAGCAGTTCAGGCGAAATCATCGATGTCCTGGGGCAGCGGGCGGATGACATTGGCAAGATCATCGAAGTTATTGACGATCTCGCAGAGCAGACCAACCTACTCGCCTTGAATGCAGCCATTGAGGCTGCCCGGGCCGGCGAACACGGCCTGGGATTTGCAGTTGTAGCTGATGAAGTCCGCAAGCTGGCCGAGAAGTCTGCGCAATCCACCAAAGAAATTTCCGAGCTCATCCAGAGCATTCAGAAAGAAGCGCGCAAAGCTGTCGAGAACATGGATCGGAGCACGACCATCGTTAATGAAGGGCTGGAACTCGGCGGTGAACTCAATGCCGCTCTGAAGAAGATTTCGAACGTGGTTACCGAGGTTTATAAGTTTGCTCAGGAAATCGGAGCGGCGACTAATGAACAGTCGCACGGCTCTTCCCAGATCGCGCGCGCCACAACCCGTCTTAACGAGATCACGCATGAGATCAACTCGGCGGTGGAAGAGCAGGCTTCGGGTGCGCAGGCGGTGGTGAAGGCGATGGAGCGGATGCGGGAACTGATCCAGCAGTCCACTTCCGGGTCAACCGAATTGGCAGCTTCCTCGGAGCAGATGTCGCGCATGTCTCGCGACTTGTTGGAATCGATGCACCGCTTCTCATTGGACGAGTCGATGCATTATGCATCGGAGTCCGGGAACAATGCAGAAAAAGCTGCGGGCAAGGCGGCGCGTTTCGCTGCCGCCGCGGCCTCGCGCTCGTAAGGAAAGACTGATGAACCGGGATCTGCACATCGTCGGCTTCCAGGTGGGGCGCGAGACTTACGGCGTTCCCATCGCGTCGTTGCACGAAATCGTTCGTGTAACCGAGATTACCGCGGTACCGGATTCTCCTGAATACATCGAAGGCGTAATCAACTTGCGCGGGAAAATTGTCTCCGTCATTGATCTGCGCAAGCGATTCGGCGAAAAGAAAGCTTGTACCACGAAGAAGAACAGAATTCTGGTGGTGGAATCGAGCGGACGGCTGACAGGATTGATTGTGGATTCCGCCTCCGACGTCTTAAAAATCCCGGCTGAAGACGTAGAGCCGCCGCCAGCCGTGTTCCAGGAAGGCGGCTTGAATTGTGTCACCGGACTGGGCAAGTACAAGGACCGGCTGATCGTGCTGTTGGACATGAACAAACTGTTGGTCCAGACCAGCCGCAAGCGGGACAACAAGGGTGCAGATGGCGCCACAGCACCAGAGGCAGCTGAGGCGCGGGGAGCTGCAGCCGCGAAGTAGAAGCCAAATCGAGTCGCAACCATCAACGAAGGATCATGAGCACACCAGCTTTACCGACACCATTGACGGATGCCGAGCTCAAGCTGCTCCAGGCGCTGGTCTATCAGGAATGCGGAATGCATTTCGATGAACGCCGTACCCATTTTCTTCAGGACCGCCTGCATCGGCGTCTGAAGGAGTGCCAGCTGGATTCCTTTTACAGCTACTACCGGCTGCTTATCAGCGAGAATGGCAAGCACGAGTTGTCCCGCTTGCTGGAAAACCTCACGGTGAATGAGACCAGCTTCTTCCGTAACAAGGCGCAGCTCGATCTCTTTCACAAGTTCATTCTCGACGACATTCTGCAAAAAAAGCAGGCGCGGCGTGACTACACGCTCAGGGTCTGGAGCGCGGGCTGCTCGACCGGCCAGGAGCCGTACACGCTGGCCATGCTCATTGCCGACGCGCTCGCCTACTACTATGTGCGCAACTCGATCCCGGTAACCGCGGTGTCGCCGCGGCCGCTGGTTCCTCCGCCGTGGCGGGTGGAAGTGCTCGCCTCCGATATCAGCTATTCGGTTTTGCGCGCAGGACAGGAAGCCGCATATACGGAAAGCCAGATGCAGTCGGTCGACTACAGCTACCGTTTGCGCTATTTCGACAAAGTAGGCGACCGCTATGCCGTCAAGAAGGCGGTCAAAGAACTGGTGCATTTCGACTTTCACAATCTCAAGACGGAATATCTGCCGCAGCGCAACGACGTGATCTTCTGCCGTAACGTCATGATGTATTTCGACGAACCGGAGCAAAAGCGGCTTATTAATAAGTTCTATCGATGTCTGAACTCAGAGGGCTACCTGTTTGTGGGGCACGCCGAAAGCCTGCTGGGTCTCACCGACAAGTTCGTCATGGTTCACCGCAACAGCGGGACCGCATACCAGCGCGTCGAGGTGGTGGATTGAGCAATTCGTCCGATGATCGGGCCGCAGAACTGCGGGAGCTCTTCTTTGAAAGCGCCCAGGAACTGCTGCAGGCGCTTAACGAGGATGCGCTCAAGCTGGAAAAGAATCCCGGTGACGCCGAGATCGTTCGCTCCATTCGCCGCACAGTCCACACGCTGAAGGGCGATGCGGCCGCCTGCGGCTATCGAGAGCTGAGTGAACTGGCTCACGAACTGGAAGACGCACTGGCCTTGGAACTGTCTGAATCCGCGCATGTCGAAGTGGCGGAACTGGCGTTGGCGGCTGCCGACGTCTTCGCGGCCATGCTGCAAGCGTACCGCCACAACAAGAAGATTAAGCCGGCAACCGCCCTGCAAGCGCGCATTCACAAACTAGCGGCGCAACCCGCACCCAAACAGGGACGCAGCAAGAAGAAATCTGCGGCTTCCAACCTGCATTTTGCCTGGACTGAGTACGAGCGTTTGGCAATCAAAACTGCGTTGGCGCAGGGACGAACTGTATATCAGGTCTCCGCGGTCATTGATCCGCAGTGCGCCATGCCGGTCGCTGGCCGCCAATTGATCCAAAATGCGCTGAAAGCAGCAGGCGAACTGCTGGCGATTCGCCCTGAACCCGGTGCAACCCGCGACATGGCGCGGACTGTGGAAGCGGCGTTGGTGAGTCAATTAAGCGCGCAACAGATACAGGCTGGCTGCCGGATTCCCTCCATTGTCTCCAAAGTTGTGGTGGAGTCGCTCGCGCCGAAGAAGGGCGCTAAGACTCCCGCAAAAGCGGCAGAAGGAGCAGCGGCACCGCAAACACCAGCGGACCAAATTGCTGAGACGCCTGCCGTCGCCGAAGCCGATGCTTTGCCGGAGAAGCCGGAAGCTCAAGCCGCGCCAGTTCCGGTGGCCGGCATCACCAGCATGGAGAACACCCTGCGGGTCGACGCCGAGCGGATTGATAACGTGCTGAACCTCGTTGGCGAATTGATCATCGGCAAGTCGATGTTGCACCAGACGCTGAATGAGTTCGGAAGGCGCTACCCCAAAGACAGTCTGCGCAACAAGTTTTCCGATGCCATGGCCTTTCAGGCACGGGTCCTGAATGACCTGCAACGAGCGGTCATGAAGATCCGTATGGTGCCCGTCGAGCAACTGTTCCGCCGTTTCCCGCGCGTTGTACGGGATGTTGCCCGGCAGTGCGGCAAAGAAGTGGAGTTGGTGCTTAGCGGGCAGGACACGGATCTGGATAAAAGCATTCTTGACGCTATCGGCGAGCCACTCACGCATATGGTGCGCAATGCCGTGAGCCATGGAATAGAAACTGCCGAAGAACGCACGCGCGCAGGAAAACCGGCCAAAGGCACGATCAAGCTTGACGCTTATCACCATGGCAATCAGGTCATTGTGGAAGTCAGTGATGATGGCCGAGGAATCGACTGCACCAAAATTCGCGCCAAGGCCGTGGAATTGGGCCTGGCGGGAGCCGACGAAGCAGCGCGAATGAGCGAGGCCGAGGTCCTCGATTTCATCTTCAAGCCGGGATTCAGCACCGCCGAGCAGGTCACCGAAATTTCCGGGCGCGGCGTCGGCATGGATGTGGTGCACAGCGTTCTGCATCGCATGAAGGGTTCGGTCAGCATCGAAACCCGCCTTGGACAGGGCACTCTCTTCCGCCTCAAGTTGCCGCTTACCTTGGCCATCATCAAGGCTCTGATGTTCACCATCGAGCAAAGGCTCTACGCCATTCCCCTCAATGCGGTCGCGGAAATCTCGCGCGCTACGGAGGCCGAGGTCCACCGCGTCGATAACCATGAGGTGTTGCAGCTCCGCAATCAGGTATTGCCGCTGGTACGCCTGGGGCACCCGCCGGACGGTCAGGACGTCTTAAATCGCAAGTTTTTTGTTCTGGTCATCTCCGCCGGGGAAAAGAAAATGGGCCTGATTGTCGATGGTCTAGCAGGAGAGGAAGAGTTGGTCATCAAGGCGCTCGACGACCAGGTGGTGGCCACCGATTTAGTGAGCGGGGCTTCCATCCTCGGCGACGGCCGCGTCGTGCTGATCCTTAACCTGGCTGCCATTGTTGAGCGGATCAGCCGGATGCGGCCCGAAGATGCCGGAGGCATTGTGTCCGGCCTGTTGTTTTCGCATGGGCAGTACGCCGCCCGGAAGGAAGGGCCGCAAGGCTCTGCAGCGGTGCAAGCATGAGTAACCCGGTTCGAGTTTTAGTAGTCGACGACTCCGCTCTGATGCGGAAGCTTATCCCCCAAATCCTGGTGCGCGACAACTCGATTGAGGTTGTCGGTACGGCGATGGACGGAAACTTCGCACTGAAGAAAATCGAGGAGTTGCGGCCGCAAGTCGTCACCCTGGACCTGGAAATGCCCGGCCTGAATGGCATCGATACACTCAAGGCCATTATGCGCAAGTACCGCCTGCCGGTAATCGTCGTCAGTTCGCACACCACCGCGGGCGCCTCCGTGACGCTCAAGGCACTTGCTCTGGGCGCCTTCGATTTCGTGGCTAAGCCGCAGGACGTTTCCGGGCACATGGGCGACATTGGGGCCGAACTGATCAGCAAGATCAAAGCCGCCGCCCAAAGCAGGCCCGCGTCCGCTCAACCCATTGGCGAGCCCGCGCAGAAGGTACAAAAAACCGCCGCCAATCCAGCTGGTCCGGCTGCCAAGATTGTCGCGATCGGGGTGTCAACCGGCGGACCGAATGCACTTCAGTATTTGCTTTCCCAGCTCCCGGGAGACTTTCCCGGCAGCATCGTCGTAGTTCAGCACATGCCCGAAGGATTTACGGAGATGTTTGCGCGCCGCCTGGACGAGTGTTGCGCCATCCGAGTCAAGGAAGCTGTTTCCGGAGACCTGTTGTTGGCCGGCCGCGCCTTGATCTGCCCTGGCAATCGTCACCTGAAGGTAAAGAAGCTTCCCTTGGGCGAAGTGGTCGTGCTTTCAGATGAGGCGCGAATCAACGGGCATCGGCCCTCGGTCGACGTGCTGTTCCGGAGCGTGGCTGAAGAGTTCGGGCAACGAGCCATAGCCGTGATCATGACCGGCATGGGTGAGGACGGGGCAGCAGGGTTAGGCGTCGTTAAGAACGCTGGCGGCGTGACCATTGCGCAGGATGAGCAATCCTGCGTGGTATTTGGGATGCCCAAAGCTGCCATAGAGAGAGGTTTTGCAACACGCGTGGTTAGCCTTGAGGCCATGGCTAGCACCTTGCAGGCACAGTGCGGAGAACGAGGCCGGCGAGGAAATGAGCCGAAGGAGAAAGCCACGGGAGCGGGACATCAGTAATCGCGGCGCGGCACAAACCGGGCTGATGAAGTAGGAAAGCAGTGAAGGGGGAAGAGGAGGTCTGATATGGAGCAGTTTGCAGCGGTAAAACGCAAGGACGGTCAGCCGGTTCGCTACCTGGTAGTGGACGACTCCGTCTTCGCGCGCAAAAATCTGGCCCGCATGATCGAGTCCTTTGGCGGTCAGCTGGCGGGCGAAGCAGGCGATGGCTGTACGGCCATTACCGAATACGACCGCACCAATCCCGACATCGTGCTGATGGACATCACCATGCCGCAGATGGAAGGCATTGAGGCGGCGGAGCGCATTGTGCGCTCTCACCCGAATGCACGCATTGTCATGGTGTCGTCAGTCGGATACCAGGACAATATCGTGGCCGCCTTGCAGCGCGGGGCCCGGCATTTTGTGCAAAAACCGGTGAAGCCCGAAGTGTTGTATGAGGTCATCAAGTACGTCATGGGAGAAGACGCCACGGTGGCTAGCGCCGCAGGCGCGGGAGCATAAGCATGCGAATGGAGCTGATCCAGCCATTCATTAATGCGGCAGATGCCGTGCTGGCGGACAGCCTGCAGTGCCCGACTTCCATCGCCAACCTGAGCATGGAGGAACAGGCCTACCGGCGCAAAGGAGTTGCCGCGCTCATTGCCGTATCCGGCGATATCGAAGGGAGAATCATCTTTGACGTCGATCCGCAAACGGCCATGCGTGTGGCCAGCCGCTTCGCCGGCGAAGAGCTGCCTGCCTCCGAAGACATAATGCGGGAAACGGTCTGCGAACTGGCAAACCAGGTCATCGGCAACGCGGTGACCTCCTTAAATGACCAAGGGTTCCACTTCCGAGTGCATCCCCCTGAAGTCCACACCTCGGAACAGGGCGACAAGAGCAGTGAGGACACCGAAGCGCTCGTGATGTGCATTGACACTTGCAACGGCAAGGTCTTTATGAACGTTGCCATGCGCTATAACCGGCACAGGCGTCAAGAAGCTGCAGCAGCGGCCAGCCTATAGTTGATACCGGACCGCCGCGCCTGACGTGCAGACCCGCGGCATTGTCCCTTCACCGGGCAGGAAAGGCTAGGGTCCGGCGACAACCCAAACCGGACTTTGCGGGGGTGGCCCCTGCGACCCCGGAGCTGGCGGAAACGCGCTCACCGGGGACTTCAACGGAACCACAATCCGATCCGTTGCGGTATCGATAGCTGTAGTACTTCCTGCGAAACAGTTAGCGACATAAACTCTCTGCGCGTTCGATGCTGACGTAATCGAAACCGGAAAACGAACGCCACTCACCCCACCTGCATTCAGACAAGTATTGATCACATTCGCATTCGGGGTCACCGAAGGCAGGCTAATCACGCTGGAGATGCTGTTGTCCAAGGTGCGGATCACCGTCACCTCGGCAGTTGCTGAGCTGCCGCCGGCTTGCGAACTTACAACGTACACCTTGGTGCCATTGTTCAATGCTGTCGCCATGACCGGGTTACTGGCGGCGGGCGGCAGGGTTAATGTCCGAATAAGTCGTGGAGGCAATCCCTGGCTGGCATTGGCAGTGCTGGCATCGTAGATGGCAACCTTATTGGACGCCGGATTAACGGCATAGAGCCGGTTGAGGTGCGCATCTAGCAGCAGAAAGCTTGCCCCTTGCAGGTCTGCCGCGTTCGCCGCAGTAGATGCGATGGCGTCTGTAAAGCTGTTGATCGAAACGATGGCTCCATTAGCTTTATCCAGCACGAACAATTGAGACCCATCCACACTCGATGCCGCCCCGGCCGCCTGAGTACTTCCGCCAAATAGCAGCGGCCCCAACGACATGTTGATGGTGTTAATGGTGGATACAGAGCCGTCTCCGTTGACTGTGTATAGCTTTTGCCCGTTTGGAAGTTCGGCGATAAGTACTGGGGCCAGCCCGGCGGCGCTTGCATTATTGCCCAGGCAGGCAAAATTCTTCACGGCGTCGGAGATCGCACTGATGGCAACCACTGCGGCTTCGCCGCCGGCAGAGTTCGGGCAAGGCCCTGATCCATTCGTGCTGGTTGCAGCATACATAGTCGCAGCTTCGGTCGACTGCAAAAACGTGGGCACCAGGCCTTGGGGCATTGTGATCGTGGTCGGAGAACCAATGGACCCGAAAAAACCAGCGGGCGAGAAAGCGGTTACTGTTCCGTCGTTATTGGCGATGAAACCGCGGCTGCCATTTGCCAGCACAGCACCATAAACTGGTTGCTGTCCGGCATTGACGATGCCCACGGTGCTGTCGCCGGAAACGTCGATCTGCATGCCGCTGCCGGGATTTCCAGGCGCATTTTGGCTGGCAACCAGCGCGAAGTGAAAGTTCTTGGGATCGGGATTCACTCCGGGTATCGGGTTGGCGACAGGGCGGAATACGTCTCCGCAGCCAGTCCACAGAGTTAGCAACCCCATTAAGAGCATGGCAGCGATGTAGCGGGCTCGCACCCACTCACAGAAGCGCTTGATTACAAATGACATTGGCAAGAATTTTCTATTTTACTGGTAAGCGGGAGAACGCGCCAGCGAGAGGTCAAGGTAAGGTCGTTTTCGACTTGTTGGTTCGACTATTGGCAATGCTCGAGACAATACAGCGCAGCGAACGCTACAAGCAAAATAGCCGCGGAAAGCAGCAACGGCCGCAAAGCGCGCAACGGCTGTTTCCAATCGGTGGTAGCAAGGAAAGCCAAGCCGGTTGGCACCAGCGCCAGAACCGATATCTGAAAGATGTGGGCGGCGGCTCCTTCATCGGGTTGCGGCGGCAGTGTGTAACCGTAGAGGACAACTGCCAGCGCCACTATCGACAGGATAACCAGAGCTCTTGCCGCAAAATGGTTAATTTCCTGCGGGTGCATTACAGTTCATCCCGAATGCGACCTGCCCAGGAAGGTATCGACGTAGCGGTTTGAGTCACGCCTTGCGGCGCGACTTCGCATGCGTAGCTGGTTGAGCGGCACGCTCTTCGCCCCGGGCGGCGCTGGCCGCGGGTTTCTTCTTCCCTTCCATCTCGGCCAGGCTCTGCTTCAAAGCCGCCATCAGATCGACCACCGGCGCCAGCTTCTTTGGCTTTTCTACCGGTTTGACTTCCTGGCCCTCGAGTTTAGCCTCGATAAGTTTCTTCAGGTTCTCCTGAAATTCGTCGTGGTATTTATCCGGATCCCAGTCTCCGGCAAGCGCCTCGATAAGCTGGTGCGCAATTTTGACTTCGCCTTCTTTCAATTCCACGTCGGGCCGGCCGAAGCCCTCAAGTTCCCTCACCTCGTCGGAGTAATACATGGTGTGCAACATCAGCCCGCCCTCTTTGGGGCGAAGGAAAACGGTGTACTCGCGGTTGTGCATCGTGAGTTTGGCGACTGCAACGTAATCACTTTCTTCCAGGGCTTTGCTGAGCAAGGCATAAGGCCGCCGGCCCGCCTCCTCCGGCATCATGTAGTAGGAAGATTCGAAGTAAACGGGATCGACATCGCTGGCTTTCACGAACTCCAGGATCTCCATGGTCTTGGCGGTCTTGGGCTCAATTTTCTTGATCTCGTCCGGCTCGATGACGACGTACTCATCCTTGCGGTACTCGTAGCCCTTTACAATTTCGTCGCGGCCAATAACCCGGTTGTCCACGGGGCAATAGAGCTGTTGTTTCACCCGGCTAAGGTCGTCACGGTGCAGCATGTGAAAGGAAATGCTGGAACTGCGAGCGCCGGAGAACAAGCGCACCGGCATGGAGATCAATCCAAATGTCAGATAGCCAGACCAGACGGAGGCCGCCATAGTTTTCACCCCGCGAACATTGGGCGCCAGAGCGCGCCCGCCTGAGTGTAACGTACAACA
>DASSIO010000184.1:0-16062 GCA_035691825.1 Terriglobales bacterium
CGCCTGCTCAGCCTGCTTAACAAGTTCCGCATAGTTTGTATCGATCATAAGTTCTCAAGTCCTGAAACGAGGTCGGCTTCCTCCAAGAACAAGGAGAGTTGAGAAGGCGGATTATATACCGATTGATCGACCAATCTCAGTGAAATAACGTCGGACTAACTACTCCTCCGCGTACACCACATCTTCGAAGTCACCGCCGATGACGGCTTCGGAGTGGGAGAGGCCGTAGTCGAAGCCTTTCTCGAAGGCTTTCAGGTTCAGGTCTTTGAAAGAAGACGGGACAGAGTCAGAGACGGCTTTCGACACTGCCTCTTTACTTAGCAGTTGTGTTACAGCGGTGAAGAAGCCGACCATGACCGAGTTCAGGACCATGCGCTTGCCGAGTTCTTCGGCGAGGCGGGTGGCAGGCACGCTGAATACTTTGGTGTTGGGCTTGAGTTCGGTTACGCGGACCAGGTCCTGCTCGACGATGAGCGTGCCGCCGTCTTTCAGTTCGGGGACGAAGCGAGTGTAGGCCTCCTGGGACATGACGACCAGGATGTCAGGCTTGGTGACATAAGGATAAAGAATCGGCGACTCGGAGAGGATCAACTGGGCGCTGCAGGCGCCGCCGCGGGCTTCGGGGCCGAAACTCTGCGTCATGGTGGCGAAGGCGCCCTGGTGGATGGAGGCGGCGCGGCCCAGGATAATGGCCGAAAGAATGACTCCCTGGCCGCCGAATCCGGCAATGCGAATTTCGGTCAGTTGCATACGGTCTCCGTGGGTTCGGAACACTCGCCCTCGAAGCATTCATTCGACAGCGAGCAATCCACATAACGGTCGCCCAAAGCCTCGACATACTGGGCGCGCATGAGCGAGGCGTAGTCGGGGCGGTCGCGGTCCACAAATTTGCCAACGACGATTTCGCCGCTCAAGGTCAGGCCGACTTCGCTGGTCGGCGCGCCATTGCGGACCTTGCTCTTCTCCTTGTAGTACTTCATGGTGTCGAGGCCGTCACCCATCTTGTTGCGGCGCTGGTACAGCGTGGGGCAGGGGGAGAGCACTTCGATGAAGCCGAATCCTTTTTTCTTGAAAATCTCTGACATCGCTCGTGCCAACTGGCGGACGTGAAAAGTAGTCCAGCGCGCGACGTAGACTGCGCCCGAGGCATCGAGCAGGTGCGGCAGATTGAATGCGGGCTCGAAGGTTCCATAGGGTGACGTGGCGGTGATGGCCCGCTCGGGCGTAGTGGGCGCGGTCTGGCCGCCTGTCATGGCATATGTCAGATTATTGACGCAGATCACTTTCAGATCGATGTTGCGCCGGGCGGCGTGAATCAGATGATTGCCTCCGATTGCCGACAGGTCGCCGTCGCCGGAGTAAACGATCACGTTCAGCCTGGGATTAGCGAGCTTCAGTCCTGTGGCAAAAGGGATGGCGCGGCCGTGGGTGGTATGAAAGGAGTCGAGCTTCACGTATCCGGCAACGCGGCCGGTGCAGCCGATGCCGCTAACCACGGCGACGGAGTCGAGATCGATTTTCGATTCGATCAGGGCGCGCGCGAAGGCGTTTACCGTGGTGCCGATGCCGCAACCGGGACACCAGATGTGCGGAATGCGATCGGTGCGAAGAAACGGTTCAACAGGATTGGTGCTCATCGGCTGGCCTCCACGATGGCCTTGAGGATGTCGTCGGGACGATGGACGCCGCCACCGGCGTGCGGTACGGAGGTGACGCGGCACTGACCGGCGACGGCGCGTTCAACTTCGCGCACCATTTGACCCAGGTTGAGCTCAGGAACAACCAGGGCCTTGGCGCGGGAAGCGAGGTCGTGAATTTTCTTTTCGGGGAAGGGCCAGGCGGTGATCAGGCGAAGTTTTCCGACCTTAAGTCCGCGAGCGCGAGCCAGCTCGATGGCGCGCTGGGCGACACGGGAGGTGATGCCGTAGGAGATCACGATTACGTCGGCATCGTTCGTGCCTTCTTCTTCCAGAAACGTGATGCGGCCGGCGGCGGAGCGGATTTTATTCTGCAGGCGCCGCACCAGCTTGTCCTGCGTAGCCGGAGACATGTTGGGATAGCCGCGCTCGTCGTGGGTTAGCCCAGTCATGTGAAAGTGGTAGCCTTCGCCGGCGTTGGCAAAGTCAGGGACCATGTCACCATTGGTTTCGTAGGGCAGATAATCGCTGGCGGTTTTGCGGGTGTGGCGGCGAGGCGTAACTTCGATCTGCTCGGCGGGCGGGATGACGACCTTCTCGGTCATGTGGCCGACGACCTCATCCATCATGAACATCACGGGAACACGGAATTCTTCGGCCAGGTTGAAGGCTTGGATGGTGAGATCGAAACACTCCTGCGGCGAGTTGGGGCAGAGCGCGATGATTTCGTAGTCGCCATGCGAACCCCAGCGAGCCTGCATCATGTCGGCCTGGGCGGGAAGCGTAGGCAGACCGGTGGAAGGGCCTCCGCGCTGGACATCGACGAAAACACAAGGCGTTTCCGTCATGGCGGCGTAGCCGATGTGCTCCATCATGAGGGAGAAGCCAGGGCCGGATGTCACAGTAAATGCCTTAGCGCCACCCCAGACGGCGCCTTGCAAAGCGATGGAGGCGGCAAGTTCGTCCTCCATCTGGATGAAGCTGCCGCCGACGGTGGGCACGCGGGCAGCGAAACGCTCGACGACCTCAGTCGAAGGAGTGATGGGATAGCCGGACGCGAAGCGCGCGCCGGCGGCAAGAGCGCCCTCGCAGCAGGCATGGTCCCCATCGATGAAGTGAACGCCAGTCAGAACACCCCGGGGATCAGCCTTCATGGTTGGCCTCCGCAGCGGTGGGAGGGTGCTTCAGGCCGAAAATGGCGAAGTCAGGACAGTACATGCCGCACAGGTCACAGCCACTGCATTTCTCGGGAGCGATGACGTGCGGGGGGTGGTATCCCTTGGAATTGAAGGCGGAAGAAAGGGCCAGGACTTTGGTGGGACAGAATTCCACGCAGAAGCCACAGGCTTTGCAGCGCTCGACGATGATGTTGACGCTTCCCTTAGCCAAGTAAACCCCCACGGTGTCAAAGAATGATTATCGCGGGGGGAGTACACGTGAGGGTGTGATGCCGGTCACGAAGGGATGTGCGGCGGGGCACAGGGAAAAGCAGTCGTCAGTCCTCGGTCGTCGGTCGTCAGGGTTAGCGGTCAGGCGTTGGCCGTCAGGAGTTGAGGGTCAGCAGTCAGGTGAAAGCAGTCAGGAGTTAGGGGTCAGCAGTCAGGGGTCAGTCCTCGGTCGTCAGTTGCGAGGAGTGTTGGAGAGTCAGCGCGGGAGTGCGCTCCGCCCGACGGCGATCAGGAACATGGCGTTCTTCCCCTGAGCGTGGGGCGAGAAAAAATGAGCGACATCGTCGTCGTAGAAGGTTAGCCCGGTGGCGCCGAGGCCTTGAGCGTACGCGGCGAGATAGAGCTTGCCGCCCAGAATTCCGGCTTCCAGCTGAGTAGCCCGATAGCCACGATTGCCAAACCTGTCCAGAATGCGAGCAAGATCGGCAAGAAAGAAGATACAGACGCTGGCATCAGCAGCAAGCTGCTGTTCCAGAGCAAGATAGCCTGCCATTTTGCGGAACCGTCCGTGACGAAGCAGGTCGAGCGCGTGCTGTTTCCGGTGATAGAAGTAGGATCCGGAGGCGATGCCTTCAACGTCATTGACGATGAGGTATAAGCCGTTGAGGCGAGCACCGACCGGATGCAGATAATCCGCGGGGATTCCGCGAGTGGCATGATAAAGCAATGTTGACAGTTCAAAGCTAGTTATGGGAACAGGGGCAAACTTGCGCGTTGATCCGCGACGCAGGATCACTTGGTCCAGCGTGTCGGAGCTGAGCTGATCCTTCTCCGCGCGGGGTAGTTCAATCAGCTTGCCAGCCTGACTCGCAGGTTCCAACTCTAAGCTGGTGTTCCGCCATGCCTCTGCGTCGGCGCCGGAAGCCAATGAGGATGCTTCATGCATATCCCTCATAGCGGGATAGTCAATTTCCGTTTTCGACAGGGGAATGAGTGGCAAATCGAGAGGGGTGATCTCCGGAGAGGCAGCCAAAGCAGTGGAAGCAAAGCCAACCGGAATGAGAGTGAGGGCGACCTCACGGTGGGTGTCGAGGCTGAGAAGCTGGTTTACTTGCGCGTCGGCGAATCCGAGCACTACCTTGGCAGGCAGCCCGAGAGCGGCAGTTGCGGCGAGCATATTGGCAATGATGGTGCCGTTATCCCAGCCAAAATGGCGATAGGTACGCGCCTCGTATTTCCAGGCATTCCGCCAAAAGGTTCCGGTGCAAATGATGGTGAGGGGCGCGTGAGCAACGGAAGGACATGTGCCGGTCGCTTCCACAAGAGTAGAACGGTAATCGCCGGCACGAAGCTGGCGCAGCCCAAACTCCGCCACTCCGAAGTGATAAATTCCCGCCGCGAGCTCGGGCAGATCGCCGCACACAAGATAAAGCTCGACTTCGTATAGCGCGCCAGTGCAAGCCGCCGCACGAAAGAATATTTCGCCGCCGGGGTACTTTCTGCTTTTCGTAATGCCCGCTGATAGGAAAAGGATTTGGGCAAGGTTCTCCAGCGTGGGAAGGGCGGGGTCATGAACAGGGATACTTGTAGCCGCGACCGCGGATAGGGCTGACACTCCGGTCTGAGTCGCCTCTCGCGGAAGACGAGTCACCTCCAGGGTCGGATATATCTTGTATTCGAGAGGCTTGTTGTTCCAATCGAGAACATGCGGATTGGTGCGGATGCTGGCGTAGGAATGCTTGGTGGCGTTGTGATACTTCCAAGCAGCGCTAGTATTGGAATTTGTCATTCAGCTTTAAACGTGGAGGTTCTGAGGTCGAGACCAAAGATGGGCCTTAAATAGACTGTATGCAACCTCAGTCGTGCCTCCGGCACTCGCCTTTGTTGCCACTTTAACCAGCGCTGGAGCGCTGGGCTATCGTCAGATGCTCCTCCGGAGCTGGTGCTTGCTAGTGCGTGCTCCACAGATTCTTTGTCGACCTAGTTGCGACGCAGTCTCTAAAGGCCCTTGCGGCGCAAGAACTCTCGCACCACATCTTTGGCATCGCGATGCAAGCCATCGACAGCGTAATTCAATTCCCGCATTTCCTGATCACTGATTTTGCCATCAAGTTCATGGAGCGCGCTTCGGATTTGGGGATGATGCTCAAGCGTCTCCTGACGCATAACAGGCACCGCCTGATAGGGGGGGAAGTAGTGCGAGTTATCCTGCAGAACGAATAGATCGAGTGCAGGGATCAGACCATCAGTGGCATTGCCTGCGATCAGATCAACCTCTTTCTCCTTGAGCGCGCGAGTGAGGAGTCCCAGGTCCATGATGCGCGGCGGCGCTGCGAAACGAAGATTGTACGCGGAAACCAGCCCCTTGTAGCCGTCGGGACGTTCCATGAATTCATAACCAAAGCCCGGGCGCCATTGCGGAGTGTAAGCCGCTGCCTGAGAGATTGTTTGAAGATGCAGGCGGCGGGCATCTTCGCCCCGAATTTCGATGGCGAAGGTGTCATCAAAGCCCAGGGGTGACCCAAGCTCGAGACGAAAGCGCTTGGCGTATTCGGCTTGCACGCGTTGGTAAACCTGCGCGGGTGAATCGTGCTGGGGAGACTGCTTGAGGATCGCAGTCAGAGCGGTTCCGGTGTACTCGGGATAGATGTCGATGCGTCCTGACAAGATGGCCTGCTGGCAGATGAAAGTGCCCGCGAGATAGAAACGGCGATCCACCGGCAGGTGAGCCTTGCTCTCAATCTGTTGAGCAATAATTTCTCCCAGGATAAGTTGCTCCGTGAAATTCTTGGAGCCGATTACGATCCGGTCGTGATGCGATGGGGCGCAGGCGGTAGTAAAAAGCAAGCCCAGCAGAAGCACGAGGGTGAGGCAAGGAAATCTCATCAAAGAGTAAGCTCCTCCAGGACCTTGCAAAACACCCTACTTCTGAACACTCAATCGGCGTTCCAGTAAGCCTAGGCCGAAATCCGCTAATAAGGCGAGCAGGGCCGCAGGAATGGCTCCGGCGAGGATGACCGAATTACTGACCATAGCGAGCCCGCGGAAGATGAATTCGCCGAGGCCGCCCGCGCCAATCGCTGCGGCAATGGTGGCAAGTCCAACGGAAATGACGGTGGCGACGCGAACTCCTGCCAGAATCACGCCCAGAGCGAGTGGAAGCTGAACTTGCCATAGCAGCTGGCGATTGGTCATACCCATACCAAGAGCTGCTTCAACTACAGCCGGGTCAACGCCTTTGATTCCCGCATAGGTATTACGAATCAGGGGCAGCAAAGCGTAAAGCGTCAGGGCGAGAATCGCCATGCGGTCTGCTCTCTGACCGAACCAGGGCGCGGCGAGCAAAAATCCAAACAGAGCGAGGCTGGGTATGGTTTGGATGATATTGGCGGAACCAAGAATAACCTTGTCGAGTGCGGGCCGGCGCGTAATCAGAATGCCCAGCGGAACGCCGATGAGAATTGCCAGCAGCATCGATATGCCAACCAGCCATAAATGTTCCAGCGTCAACTGGAAAACTTCGCCGTGATTCTGCGCGAGGAATTGCCATAAGCTCATGCGCCACCTCGGGAATTGAAGTCTGGGGGCAGGGAAGCAACATAAGCCGCAACCAGGGGATGTTTCGACTGGCGAAATTCGTCGGGAGCGAGCACGGCGACGAGTTCGCCTGCTTCCATGAGAGCAATGCGGTTAGCCAGCACAAGCGCCTCGCTGACATCATGAGTGACAAACACAATCGTCTTTTTGAGGCGGGTCTGAAGCGAAAGCAGTTCGCGCTGCAAGTCGCCGCGGGTGATGGGATCAAGCGCGCCGAAGCTCTCATCCATGAGAAGAATAGGGGGATCGGCCGCCAGCGCGCGTGCCACACCGACCCGCTGGCGCTGTCCTCCGGAGAGTTCGTGCGGGCGCCGGGAAGCGATGTGCGAATCAAGACCGACGAGCGCGAGAAGTTCCGCGACCCGCGCTTGAATCTTGGGACGCGGCCAGTGTTCCAGTGATGGAACGAGGCCAATGTTGCGCTCGACGCTGAAGTGAGGAAAGAGGCCGACGTCCTGGATGACATAGCCAATTCCTCGCCGCAATTCAATGGGGTTCCACTCGCGCGTGGAGCGGCCTTCGACAATAATTTCGCCGGAAGAGGGTGAAAGAAGATTGTTAATCAGCTTGAGAGTGGTGGTCTTGCCGGAGCCGCTGCGTCCGAGTAGAACCAGCGTTTCACCGCGCTCGATCGTGAGATTCAAGGCGCGCAGGATTTCGCGAGCGCCATTTGGGCGGTACACCACACTGCGAAACTCGATCGCGTGTTGGACAGAGCCTGTCATGCGAAGGTCTTGCGCTGCCAGCTGCGGTGAGTTTTACCACAGAGGACACAAAGGATCACGAAGGAACGAAATTTCCCGCAAGAAATTGCCTCCAAGAAGTCCTCAGTCGGTTAGATTCCCGTGATACGGATACCGGCGCCGTGTACTTTGTGGCGAATGTTAAGGGTGATGAGCAAAGCGGTGATCTGCTCGACGATGCGGGCATTCTCGAGCTTTCCGCAATCAACGGCGCGCACACCAGGAATCTTTGCGGCCAATTCCGCGGCGGCCTTGCGAGCATTGTCGTCATCACTGCAGATCAGGCAATCGCAATCGATGGGCGAGTCGCCGTTGAGCAGGTCCGAGGAGATGTTATGAAATGCGGCCGCAACCAGAACGCCCTTAGGAACGAGTTCGGCGGTTTGCTGAGCGGCGGATCCCTGCCATACTCCCAGCATGCGAGTGGGGCGGCCACCCACGCTGGCAGCGAGCGGAACTGTGGCGTCGATTAGAATCGTGCCCGGTTTAAAAGAAGGCTTCACCTGTTTCAATAGTTCTGCCTGGCCTTCGAAGGGGACGGTCAGGACGCACAGGTCGGTCGCCGCGCATGCCGCAGAGTTCTCGTCTCCGGAAACTTTTGCTTGGCCTCCTGCCTGGGCCGCAATCTTCGCAGCCGTTTCCTGAGCACGTTGCGCGCTGCGGGATCCGATGATGATGGTTTCCCCCGCTCGTGCCCAGCGGAGAGCAAGGCCACGGCCCTGCGGACCGGTGCCCCCGATAATGGCAATGGCGCGGCTCATGCGAATTCCGCCAGCATAGCTTCTTCACTCGTGACCGGCGGCGCCGGCATTTTGATTTTTATCTGGCTATACGTTGTGTTGCGCTCGGCCGGAATTCTACCCAGTTCAAAGATCAGGTTCTGAAACTGCTCGGGAGTGGTGTATTGCCCGGCGGTAGCTCCGGCTTCGCGGGAAATGTTTTCTTCCATCAGGGTGCCGCCGTAGTCGTTGGCGCCGGCCCGCAAACAGAGCTGAGAAATATTGCGATTCAGCTTCACCCAGGAGACCTGAATATTGTTGATCGATCCGGCCAGCAAGATCCTGGCAAGGGCGTGAATCTTGAGATGCTCTGCCATGGTTGGGCCGGGCCGTGACAATCCTTGCTGATAAAGCAGCGTGTTGAAATGCACAAAGCCCAGAGGCACAAACTCGGTAAAGCCGCCAGTTTCAGACTGGATTTGCCGGAACAGGAGCAATTGATTGACCCAGTGCTCCGGGCCTTCCATATGCCCGTACATGAGGGTTGAAGTGGTGCGAATGCCGCAGCGATGGGCAGTGCGGATGATCTCCTGCCATTGGGCGCTGGAAAGCTTATTGCGCGAAAGGACAAAGCGTATCTGATCGTCGAGGATTTCGGCGGCGGTTCCGGGGAGGGTGTCAAGGCCGTTGTCGCGCAGCATGGACAGGTAGTCGTACAGCGGCATGCCGGTCAGTTCGAGTCCGTACAGGATTTCCATAGGCGAAAACGCGTGAATGTGCATACCGGGAACAGCGCTTTTCACTGCTCGCAAGATGTCACGGTAATAAAAAGGAGGCAGGCCGTGAGGCAGACCGCCCTGAATGCAGACTTCTGTGGCGCCCAGCTCCCAGGCCTCCAAGGCTTTGGCAGCAACTCTCTCGGGAGTGTGGAAGTAGGTGTCGGCTTCACGCGGGCCGCGGCTGAATGCACAAAACTTGCAACCCACAAAACAAATGTTGGTGAAATTAATATTACGGTTCACGACATAGGTCACGATGTTGCCGACGAAGTCACTGCGAAGAAGATCGGCAGCCACGAGGAGTCCCAGGAGATCATCGCCATCCGCATGGGCCAGTGCGAGGCATTCGGCATACGTGAGCGCAACACCATCCTGTTTGGCTAGCACGCGATCCAATGAGCTGCGGCATCCGGGTGTCATGCGGGGAGCAATTTGGTGCCAGTCGAGGTCGGAGAAATTTTCCAGTTCGGAAGACTTCAGAGTTCGTGCCACAAAGCCTCCATGGGTCGCTTAGATGTTCCGCTACCAGCCGTGATCACCTGAACAAATCGGTAGCCGCATGGCGAAGCAAATCGCGGGATGAGCCGCGCCCCCGCTGATACGGGAATCCTCGAATGATACACGCAGGGGTGCGGGCAAGTTTCCCGCAGACCAAACCGGCAGCACAAGCCAGTTCGTCGGCCACGGCATCGATGCTGACCCGCAAGGGATAAGCGTGTGGGTCGCGCTTGCCGCGATAGTCATGCAGAGGTTTCATGCCGGCAATGCCAATCGCCACTTCGGTCAGGCCCTCACGCCAGGGGCGGCCAAAGCTGTCGGTGATAAGCACGGGCACATCAACTTTTAACTTGCTCTTTAGTTGCCTACGTATTCTGCTGGCGGAGCGATCGGGATTCTTGGGCAGCAGCAGCGCGTGGCGGCCACCGTCGACATTAGAGACATCGACGCCACTGTTGGCGCAGATGAAGCCATGGCGAGTTTCCGTAATGAGCACCCCACGTTTTCGGCGAATTACGCGCTTGCTCTCCGAGAGTGCGAGTTCTGTAACTCGCGGATCAAGCCCAAAACGGCGCGCCCAGGGGCGAGATGCTGGCGTAGTGCGGACGGTTCCGAGATCCACAAGTTGGCCTTCCGCTTTGGAGACGATTTTATGTTTCAGCACGAGAATATCTCCGGATTTAAGCGACAACCCCGCACTCCGCAAAGCCGCCAAGAGTTTGGATACCAATGAGTCGCCAGGCCGGATCTCATCGGGGAATGGCAAAGGAATGATGCGCAGTTCGGGCACACGAGTCGTCTCATTCATTCGCGGCCAGGAGGTAGTCGGAAAAATCCCACTCACGGGCAAGGCGCTGGGCACGCGTATCGCCGCCAGCAGCGGCAAGCTGTCGAACATCGTCGGGGTTATCGACGTCCAGGCCAATTCCGGGCAGGGAAAGAATGAAGCAAGGCAGTCCAGTCGTACGCGCTGCGTGAAGATGCGGCTTGAAGCTGTCGTTCCCGAAACGCAGGGGGAAAAGGTCTGCAGGCGTGCGCAACACGGCGTTGGTGCCGCGCCCGTCCGAAGCGGGCACCAGGACGGAGCCTTGGGCCGGAGCGGCCGCAAGAATCTGGTCCAGTTCGGAAGCCTGAATGAGCGGAATGTCGCCAGGAATGACCAGTGTTCTGGCTACCCCGCGCGAGAGGCACCAGGAAGTTGCCATTTGGATCGCGTCAGTCTCGCTGCGGTTGTCGTCATCACGGATGATTTCGAAAGCAAATTGCCGGGCAAGGTCTAAAGCGAACTCATCACTAGTCACAACGGCGACAGCGTCACAGGAGCAGGCGGCAACAGCATCAAGCACATCGTGAAGCATGACTTGCGCAAGGGCTGTGCGTGCCGGTTGGTCGAGTACCGCCGCAAGACGCTGTTTCGCATTCTGGGAATTCTTAACAGGAATCAGGATCATAGAGAATCGCGGGCAACTTGAGCGGCATTCTCGCCGGCGATGAAATCGAGCACGGCGCGAGCGAGCCTCGCTTTATCCGTACTGGATCGCATGATGGTGCCGGTACAGTGCACGTGCAGGCCATCTCTTTTCAATTGTTCTGCGGTTTCAGAGTCGCGGTCATCGGCAACCAGCACGTCCAGGAAGTCGGCATAAGCCTGGGCAATTCCGGCGATCGAGACTGGCAACCCGATAGCGGTCATCAAAATTCCTGCCGGACCTGAAACGGGAGCGCCCCCGACAATGGGGCTGACCCCCGCGATTATGGCTTTGGTCTCGCGAAGAGCATCCCGAATTCCAGGTACAGCAAGAATCGGGAAAATGCTGCTGACGGGATTGCTAGGCGCGAGCAGGACAATTTCGGCATCGCGAATGGCATCCAGGACTCCGGGTGCAGGTTCGGCATCGGCCGCACCCGCGTAGCGGACGGATTCGACCGGATCCTGATACCAGCGCTGGACGAAATACTCCTCGAAACTCAGCTCGCCCATGGGAGTTATCACACGAGTCTCCACTCGAGAATCGCTCATGGGAAAAATGCGAGCTTTCACCCCCAAGCGGACCGCAATATCCGCCGTCGCTTCTGACAGGGTTTTTCCCTCAGCCAACAACTGCGAGCGCAGGAGATGAACGGCAAGGTCACGATCGCCGGCATGAAACCAGATGGGTTGACCGAGCTGCCCCATTGCCTGCAAGCACTGAAATGTGTCTCCCTTTACTCCCCAGCCGCGTTCATGGCTCAGCAATCCGGCCAAAGCGTAAGTGATGGAGTCGATGTCAGGAGAGACGTACAAACCCCACCATAGGAGGTCGTCACCGGTATTGACGATGATATTCAGTTCGTCCTCAGGGACGACCTGGCGAAGGCCATCGATGAACTTGGCGCCTCCGGTGCCGCCGCTGAGAACGGTTATCAAGCCGCACTCCTGGAGTAGCCCCGGTCATCAGCAGCGAAGGCGAGCTTCTCAGCCAAGGGACCACCGCGCGAGATGATGCTGGGAACAAATTCGTTGTAGACCGGAAGGCGTTGCTTCAGGAGCTGCCCCTTGGCTTCGGTACGCTGACGCAGCTGCTCGAGATGTGGCCAGGGAGCTTCGGGATTGATGAAGTCGGGGGTGAGCGGGGATACTCCGCCCCAGTCGTTGATACCGGCATCGATCAGTTCGTCGAAGTAGGGAGCCGACAGATTCGGCGGCGCTTGAATGTTCATCTCGGGCAGGAGCAGGCGAGCGACCGCTACCGTGCGCAGCATGTCGATCCGACTTGGTTCTGGCCACGCATGCATGGGGATGCCGGGTTTTACACGAAAGTTTTGAATGATCACTTCCTGTATGTGACCAAAGCGCTCCTGCAAGGAACGGATCGCCAGCAGCGCGTCAATACGATCGTCGAGGGTCTCGCCGATTCCGATCAGAATTCCGGTGGTGAAGGGAATTCCCAATTTGCCAGCTTCCTCGATGGTGCGCAGCCGCTTGTGTGGAAGTTTATCAGGAGCATTGTCATGAGCCGACCCAGGGCGAAGCAGAGCGTTGCTCATACTTTCCAGCATGAGACCGATGCTGGGCGACCATCTTGCCAGCCGTCGCAGCCACTCAGAGCTGAGCAAGCCGGGATTCGGATGCGGCAGTAAGCTGGTTTCGCGTAACACCAGCTCGCACATAGCTTCCAGATAGTGCAAGGTAGATTTGTAGCCTAGGCGGTGTAGAACATCGCGCATTTCCGGGAAGACGAGCTCGGGTTTGTCTCCGAGGCTGAAAAGTGCTTCGGTGCAGCCGAGTTTTTCGCCGGCACGAGCGACGTCCAGAACTGCGTCCGGACTCATCGTGAGGGCGCCATCTTGCCCGGGGTCCCGGCGAAACGTGCAATAGCCGCAATAATCGCGACATAGATTGGTAAGCGGGATGAATACCTTACGGGAGTAAGTAATGACACCCGGCCGGAAGCGTTCCTTGGCGGCGCGAGCGGCCGCGAGAATTGCAGGCAGGTCCGCCGCCGAGGAGTGAAGCAGGGCCAGCGCAGCAGCAGGCGAGATGGGCAGGTCGCCTTCCATTTGACAAAGGAGCGCGGGTGAAAGCGCTAATTCTGGTCTAACCTCGATCTTTGTAAGCATGATCGCGCTGACTTTTTGAGTTTACAACGTCAATTTGGCCCTGCACCACTTGTCCGGGAGAGGGAGTTTCTGGTAGCACATCTGCGCATCGTGAAGTATTCGAAAGCGCACCCGCGACAGGGAAGTTGCGTGCCAGGGCTGGGAAAGTATGCCGCACGGTGCTCAATTGTTCAACACTTGACAATTTGAACAATTCCAGCGAAGATTAGCGCCAATTTTTCAGGTCGCGTGTGTGGGTACCGATCGTACTCCGATTCATCGCGTAAGTGTTGCCGACCAGGTCGCCGGTATTCTGCGCCAGCGAATTCTGGAGGGGGAACTGCGTCCGGGCATGGCAGTGCCCGAAATACCTTTGGCGACGTCGTTGGGGGTATCGCGCAACACGATGCGCGAGGCGGTGCGAATTCTGTCGCTCGAAGGCCTCCTGAAGCGCAATATTCATCGCGGCGTGACGGTGGCACAGCTCTCGTTAGCCGACGTTCAGGAAATCTATGAGATCCGCAGAATGCTGGAAATCCAGGCTGTCCTGGCCGCGAAGGATCGCCCGCGAGAGTTGCTGAGCGAACTACGCGTCGCGCTCGACGGGTATGAGCAGGCGGTTCGCTCTCGTGATTGGGCGGGAGCCGTGAGCTGGGACCTGCAATTTCATCGGTTGCTGATCAGGTTTCAGGGAAACAAGCGGCTGGAGAGCTTTTATCAAAAGGTTATCGGCGAACTGCGCATGGGAATGGTGCTGGTAGACCGCAGTCATGACGATCCGGAGGCGCTGATCCCGGTACATCGCAAGATGTACGAATTGTTATCCGCCGGGAAAGCAAAACAGTGTGCGGAGTTGCTTTCGCAACACTTGAACGATTCCGAGTCGCGATTCGGTGGAGTGATGGCAGGAGAAGTTCAGAGCGCGCCCAAAAAGCGAGGCGGCAAGGCGAATGGGCGGGGCGCGGTTTCTCGTTCCTCCGTAGAATAAGTTGTCGACAGGCAAGGAGGAACGCCATGGCGCGGCGAAGGGTGTTCGGGTAATGCGATTTGAGGATTGGAGCCTGTGCGGAAAAGGTTGAGACAAGAAGCCACCAACGGGGAGCAAGTATGAAAGCATCGCGTCTGCTGACTGTAATTCTCACGGTCGCTGGACTGGCCGTACTGTGCGCCAGTGCCCTGGCGCAAACCGTGAACACTTCGGTGCAAGGCCGGGTTTATGACACGAGCGGTGCGGCCATACCAGAGCCGACCGTCACTCTCGTGAATAACGCCACCGGTTTGACCCGTTCCGTGACTGGGAGCGCGACCGGCGATTATCAGATCGCCACGCTGCCGCCGGGAGATTACACGGTGACTGCCGAGAAGGCAGGTTTCCGCAAACTGGCGAAGAAAGTCCATCTGGATATAGGTGGCACGGGCAGCGTGGATTTCAATCTGGCGGTCGGCGAGATCAAAGAGGAAGTGACGGTACAGGACGTAGGCGAGGTCGCGGAACCGACCAGGACGATGGTGAGTTCCGTCATCGATGAGCAGAAGATCGAGGACCTGCCGGTGAATGGGCGGCAATTCATCGATTTTGCGCTGCTGGCCCCGGGCGTCACGGTCGGTGACACGACCTCGGGCAGCACGGACGTGATCATCGAGCCGGTCACGAAGCTGTCGTTTGCGGGACAGAATATCCACTATAACTTCGTGGCGATTGACGGCGCCGACAACATGTCGACCGCCTCGGGTATTCAGAAGACGACGCCTTCGCAGGAAGCCGTGCAGGAATTCCGCGTCATCAACAGCGACTACAGCACGGAGTTCGGCCGGGCGGTGGGCGGCATCGTCAATATCATCACCAAAAGCGGCACCAACACGCTCCACGGTTCACTTTATGAGTATTTCCGCAACGACAAAATGGATGCCAAGAACCTGCTGGCCGCAGCCGGCGGTTTCAATAAGTTACGCCAGAACCAGTTCGGCGCGACCCTGGGCGGACCGATCCGGAAGGATAAGACGTTCTTCTTTACCAATTACGAGGGCCAGAGGCACAGCGAATCGCCGTACTACAACTCAGCGGTGTTGCAGAACATTGATGCAATCAACAGTGTAAAAGTTAATGTTTTTGGGTTGCCGGCGGAGAACCTGTTCGTCAACCGCACGATCAACTACGACAACGGCCTGATCAAGCTAGATCACAACTTCAATGCAAAGCAATCGCTGTTCCTGCGCTATTTCATCAACGATCAGCGCGGGACAAATCTGTCTCCTCTGAACGACGGGTTCGATCTGCCCTCGGGCTTCAAGAACAACTATTTCCGCGATCAGTCGCTGGTGGGAAACCTGACGACGGTTGCTTCAGGATCTCTGGTGAACAGCTTCCGGGTGCAGTATGCCCACCGGTTTTTCGATTTTCCGACGGTTTCCACACAACCCCACCTGGAGGTCTCGAACGTCTTCACCATGGGGGCGAACCGGGGCAACCCCGACTTCTATAAGGAAGCGCGCTGGGAGATTGTCGACGACGTGACCAAGACTTTGGGGCGTCACACGATTACTTTTGGCGGCGACTTCAATCACGTAGATACCACGGAATCGTTCCCGCTGTTCTATCCGTTTGAGGCGGATTTTGGAAGCCTTGGGGCGTTTCTTGGAACAGATCCGGCGGCACAATTCCTGACAGGGGGGCGGCCGCATCCCTTCGTGATCTTTTTTGAGAGGTTCGATGCGGCTTCTGGCTTTAATGAGCCCACGTTCAGCACTTCGGTTTATCAGGGAACAGCCATCTCCTCGGCCGTACGCAATCAGGCCAAGGGCGAGATGGGCCACACCTACGAAGGTCTTTATGTGCAGGACAAATGGCGGGCGTCTTCCAACTTAACGGTAGATTACGGACTGCGCTGGGAAGGAGAGACGTGGCCAGCGGCGGCGATCAACAATCCACTGAAGAATTTTGATCCGCGGGCCGGCTTCTCCTACGCGCTCGGGACTAGCCGAAATGTAGTGATCCGGGGAGGCGCGGGACTGTTCCACGGCACCATTCCTTCACCGCTGCTTATGTGTCAGATTCCATCGTGTGGCGGAATTATGCCGAAGTATCCTGGCCGGGAAAATATTCAGGATGACCTGAATGCGCG
>DASSIO010000185.1:0-92040 GCA_035691825.1 Terriglobales bacterium
GCAAAGCCGCGGAGGACGGCTACTTAACTAATTAAGCAGCGTATGCCATCTGTTGATTGGCAATTATTGTTTTGCACGCGATCACGGGTGTGTGCACCCCGGCATGCCTCTTGGCCGCAAGCATCTCCGTCGAAGCCGTGACGCCCCCAACTTGGTGGGATAGCCATTCAAAGAGCCACTCCCAATCTAGGCTTTGCCCGGATGGGAGTCAAACCATTGATTAGGTTCGAAGGCCCGGGAAAGCACCAAAGTACCTCGAATGCAGCACTTAGCGCTCGGCAACTAGCTTTTTGCATTCAGACTGCTGGACCGGGGCAAGCATCTCCGGGCCAATGAAGATCGAAGCTACCGGAGTACTGACCTCAGGACAACCACTCCATCGAGGCGGGTACGAGGTCATAGGGCTAAGTGCTAATTGTCACGTGCCTTCCTCAGACTACCCCTTTTCACACGCAGTGCCTGAGCCCTTCAGCAGGTCTGAACGGAGCCTGCGTGCTCGACCTCTTCTTGAGACCCGGGCTGGCATGACCTAGCGAATCCAGGTAATTTTTGTTAGCTTTTATGCCGGTTAGGCAGAAACACGGCGATTCCAGCCTATTGAATGCATAAGCATCGTGGGGCGATAGAATCGCGTTCGAACCACCTGCTTCAGCCAAAAGTGCTTCTAAGTGCGAGGAGGCAACATGGGCCTGCTTGCAAGGTCATCACCGCGGCAAAGTCCCGTTCAGATCAGCATCGAATTTCTGGATTTCCTCTTCGCCCGTTATCCCAGGCGGGACTTCTGTGTTCGCTTTTGGGACGGCAGCAGTTGGGGACGAGTGCAGGATCCCCGCTTCACTCTGGTGCTGAACCATCCTGGGGCTCTCCGTGCCATGTTTCTGAATCCGAGTGACCTCTCCGTGGGAGAGGCGTACATCGCTCGGGATTATGACATTGAAGGGGACATCCACGCGGCGCTGGACATGGCCGGCTACCTGTTGGAGCAGGAACATCAACTGGGAGAAAAGCTCCACCTGGTCACCATGCTCGGCAAACTGCCGGCTGAAGGCCGCCCGCGCCCTGTGCCCCGATACGGAAGAATCCGAGGGCCGATTCACTCCAAGAAGCGCGATCGCCAGGCCGTCACCTACCACTACGATCTTCCCGCAGAGTTTTACGGCTTATTTCTCGATAGTCGCATGGTGTACTCGTGCGCTTACTTTGCGTCACCGGAGGACGATCTAGATTGCGCGCAGGAGCGCAAACTTGACTACATTTGCCGCAAGTTGCGGCTGCGCGCTGGAGATCAACTGCTCGACATCGGCTGCGGATGGGGCGGGCTGATCGTTCACGCCGCCTCCCGCTATGGCGCACGTTGTCTCGGGATAACGCTCAGCGTGTCGCAAGCGCAAGCTGCCCAGCATAAAATTCGTGACGCAGGCATCGAACACCTCTGTGCGGTAGAAGTGTGCGATTACCGTGATCTCGACAAAGCACGCCATTTCGACAAAATTGCCAGCGTGGGCATGTTTGAGCATGTCGGGGAAGAGATGCTCCCCACGTATTTTGGTCTAGCCTGGAAGCATCTGCGGCCGGGGGGAGTTTTTCTCAATCACGGCATCGCTTACTCGGCTACGTATCGGAGACAGGGGCCTTCCTTTACGGATAAGTACGTTTTCCCGGACGGCGATCTGGTGCCGATCAGCACCACCCTGCGTATTGCGGAGCAGACAAATTTTGAAGTTCGCGACCTTGAAAGCCTTCGGGAACACTATGTGCTGACGCTCCGCAATTGGGTCGATCGTTTGGAGAATAATGCCCCTGAGGCGAGAAGAATTAGTGACGACACTACTTATAGAATATGGCGCCTCTACATGGCTGGCTCGGCGCATTGGTTCCGCACGGGAAGACTCAACCTGTATCAAACTTTGCTCGCAAAGCCAGTTCACGGAAATTCGGGCCTGCCTCTGACCCGTGAGGATTGGTACTGCAAATAGGGCACAATCGCTGCCCGGCCTGGCCGTCGCAATCTGGTTACCCGGATTCGATTCGTGCGTCTAATGTTTAGAATCTCGCCGTGTTTTTCGACATCTGATTTACCTGGTTTCATCAATGAAAGCTGCTGCTTCGTATGACTGCGATTCCATCCAGGACACAGGAGAACTGCTGGTGAGATCGGAGTGTTTGCCGTTTAGCGAAGTTCCGGACACGAGCCGCCTTTTTATCGATTACCTCTCCTATTCTCCTGCCATTCAGCGGTTTTATCCGCGTTCTCCGCGTTGGTCGCAGTGGCTCAGGGACGAGACGCCGAATCGGCGTTATGAAGCATCTCGAAGAGAGCGGGTCGCGGATGCACTGGAGCGCCAGAACCGGCACTGGGGCGCGAGCTCTGCGACGCTCCAGAACCTGGCGCGCTTCCGTGCTGGCGCTTGCGCCGCAGTGACCGGGCAGCAGGTAGGACTATTTGGTGGTCCACTATTTTCTCTATTCAAGGCAATGACAGCCGTGAAGCTGGCTGATGAAGCCACCCGCAGCGGCGTGGATTGTGTTCCGGTTTTCTGGTTGGCTACGGAAGATCACGATCTGGAAGAAGTCAATCATGCGTCGGTGCTTGACGCTGACGGCGTTCTGCAGCCATTGGTCTCGTCCGCCCGCGCTGGCGTTAACGCTCCTGTCGGCACGATTGAGTTTGGTGCAGAGATTGAGCCGGTGGTGGAGGCTGCGGCCGCGATCCTGGGAACCGGCGACATTGCCGAACTTTTGCGGGCGTCATACCGGCCCGCAGACAACTATGGGAGCGCCTTTGCTCGCCTCTTCACTACGCTATTTTCCGACTGGGGCGTGATACTGCTCGACTCTTTGGATCCGGAACTGCACGCGATCGCAGCCCCCATTTATGGGGGAGCGCTTGAGCGCGCTGCAGAAATCGACGATCAGCTCCTGCAACGTGGCCGTGAACTGGAAGCCGCTGGATACCACCAGCAAGTACGAGTCACCCCGTCTTCCACTCTGCTGTTCATGTTGCGAGATGGCGCCCGAACCGTGATCCACCGCAAAGTCAATGGATCAGATACAGACTTTTTAGTCGGCGAAGAACAGATTCCTAAGGCACAGATGCTTGAACGCATCTCGAGAGCCCCGGATCAATTCAGTCCAAATGTTCTGCTGCGTCCTGTGGTTCAGGATTATCTGCTGCCTACGTTGACTTACGCCGGAGGAGCCGCGGAAGTTGCATACTTCGCTCAGGCCGCCGTGGTTTACGATTGTTTACTGGGACACGTCACCCCCATCGTGCCCCGCTTTTCCGCCACGGTGATCGATGCTAAAGCCCAGCGGTTACTTTCAAAATACGAACTGAATTTTGTGGACATGCTTCAGACCCCGGAGACGCTTCGCCAGATGCTGGCGGCTCGCGCGCTGTCCGCGGATCTGCAGTCCGCCTTTGAGAATGCGGGTGCGGCAGTAGAAAACAGTTTCACGGCGATCCGAAGCGCGCTTGCAAAACTGGATCCTACACTCGTCGACGCAGCGGACCGCGCAGGTTCTAAGATTCAGCATCAGATCGAACATCTCCGCGCCAGCGCTGCCCGTGCCGAGCTTCGGCACAGTGAACTGCTTGACCGGCATGCGGCATTCCTCAGCACTACGCTTTTTCCCAAGCGAACTCTGCAGGAACGCGAGATCGCGGGTATCAGCTTCCTCGCCCGGCACGGGTTGAATCTGCTCAAGGATTTATACGCAAGTATCCACACCGACTGCCTCGATCACCAAGTAATCTCGTTGTCACTTTGAATCGGCGGCGGCCAGATAAGTCCCCAGGCCGATCATGACAATTCCCGTGATGCTTCGCTGAGCGCGTCGAAAGCGAACGGACGAGCGAATTCGTTGTCCCAGCGGGCCAGCGAGGGCGATTACCAGCAGGTCCGCCGAGGTATTCAAAACCACCGACACAGTTCCCAGCAACAAAAACTGGCTGAAAACGTGGCCGCTGTGATGATCCACGAACTGCGGGATGAAGGACAAAAAGAACAAGGCCGTCTTGGGATTCAGAACCTCTGTGCCTATTCCTTGCCAGAAGGGCCAACGCGTCCGTGCCACGGGGCCGGCGGGCAGATCGCGTTCGGAACGCGCGTCCAGCATCATGCGTAGTCCCAGAAAACAGAGATACGCCGCACCGGCATATTTGATGATAGTGAAAGCCAGCGCGGATTTGGCAAGAATGATGGAAACTCCAGCGCCGGCGGCGACGACGTGCACCATACCTCCCACGAACGTGCCCAAGGCGGAGAGCACTCCCTCACGTCGTCCACCTGCCAGTGTCCGCGAGAGCACGTATAGCATGCCCGGACCTGGGGCAATGGCCAGCAGTAAGGCGGCGCTTGCAAAGACCATCAACTTGGCAGCGGCAGGCATTTTCCCTCCATTCGAATGCCAGTAGTGATAATTCAGTGCTGATTCTCGAGTCTCTGCTCCAACTCAACTAGTGATTCCACTCGGGGCAAGCCATTGCCCTGATAAGCGCCGCAGGCGTCGAAAAGCAGGGCCTGCATTCCAGCACGTGTTGCGCCCTCAAAATCCACTGCGCGCACATCGCCGACGTACATCGTTTTCTCCGGCGCCGCGTTCATGGCCTGAAGCGCAGCCTGGAAAATGGCCGGATGAGGTTTCTCGTATCCTACCAGGCCGGAATCGGTAATCGATAGGAAGCAATCGCAAATTCCGCAGAGCTCGAGGACATTGGCGATTTTCCCGTCGGCATTCGAAATAACCCCAATACGATACTTCTTCCCGATGCTATCCAATACCTCGCGAGTGCCTGGGCGGATTTGGTCCCAATTGCCTGAAATCTGGGTGGAGGCCGTGAGGGAGGCACCCAAAGCTTCGTCGGCCAAGCCCAGCGATTCCAGGAGCCTGGTATAAAACATGCGCCAGAAGCCACGATCGATTCTCCCGCTGATGACCAGTTCGTCGAACTCTTTCTTGGTACGGCGCTCGGTAGCTTGCAAAAGCGGCCGGGGGGCCAGGATGCCCCGATCGGTCAGAGGAAGCAAAATCCTCTGCCAGTTCGGAAAGAGTAACGTGTTACCTACATCGAACAGAATTACTTCAGGCTTGGCCATCGGGGCTAGAAGGGACGCGCGCAGAACCGGCGGTCACACTGCATTCTATCGTTTACTGCTGACCGTAGTCGCGAAAAAGGTTAATATCGGGTTCAAGTTTTTTGCGCTCGCGTCGCCCATGAGTGCTCTGCTTGGACTCTTCAAAGCCGGCATAAACCTTGGCGGCAAGCCCGTCTGGGCAGCCCTCTCGTTGCTCCAGCAAGTGATCCTCTCCACGACGCTGCTCGTCTTGCAATATCCTGGCAAGAAGGGCGATGCCTACAACATCCTTTGGGCATTAGTATTTGGATTCGCCACTCTGAACATTTTGAGCCTGGTTGCGCGGCGCTTCGACCCTGAACGCACTCGCATGAGTTTTGGGGAAGTGCTGGCCATTATGGTGGTGATTGTTTCGATCTTCCTCCTGGCCTGGGAGTTCCTGACTCTGCTGCACATTTTCCCGATTCAGCTGCAGCCGCGATAAGCCGTTTGGAGTATGATTTCGGTCGTGGCGAAGAAATCCAAGAACTTCGATGTCACCTGCCCGTGCTGCGGTGCTGTCCTGAAAGTTGACACCGAAACCGAAGCGGTCATTTCGCATACCGCGCCTGTGAAGCCAAAGACATTTGCCGACATCGAGGCGGCCGCCCGCGCGATGAAAGAGCAGGACAATCGCCGCGACTCCATTTTCCGGCAGTCGGTGGAAGCGCAGAAGCACGCATCCGATTTGCTTGAGAAGAAGTTTCAGGAAGCCCTGAAAAAAGCCAAAGAGTCACCCGACACCGGAAAGCCCATCCGAGACTTCGATCTGGAATAGCCCCAACCAGCGAACGCTGCCCAGCGAAAAAACCGTTACTCCTGCTGCCGTAGCGAATAGGCCGCATAGACGAACGACGCCGAAACGAACACCAGAAAGCCGAGGGCCTCTAGGGCTACTTGATGCTTCTCGCCCAAACCTATCGATGTATAGCGGAACCAGTCAATTTGCCACGTGATCGGATTAACGGCTGCGATTGCCCGAAACCACTTCGGTAACGGGTCCAGCGGATAAAACATCGAGCTGGCAAACAGAAAGACAAAATAGAAAATGGACGTGACGCTGTTGAAAATGTCGTTCCGCCGCGTTTTCAGCGCGAAAATAGAGTAGAAGAAGAACCATCCTGCCGTTCCGATAGCCATGCCCAGGAAAAGAAGTGGCAGCAGGTGCCAGCGCAGTGGAATTCGGAAAAGCAGCGCCGCCAACGCCAAGGTGATGATCGCCTGCAACATAGAGACACAAATATTGAACGCCACTTTCCCTAGCAGATAGGAGCCGCGGCCTAGCGGATACGTGAGCATCTCGAAGAAAATTCCGTTGTCCCGATCCAGGAAGAACGACCACGAGGTGTTGGCGGCGATTCCGAAACTCGCCATGGCCAGCACGCCGCCGAGGAAGAACGCGTTATAGTCGACGCCCGCCAGCGCCTCGGGCGAACCCAGAGCCGAGTTGATGCCTACTCCAAAGACCAGCATGTAGCACAGCGGGTAAAACAGGTCCCAAAAGATGAAAGTGAGATTCGTGGTACGGATTTTGGCTTCGCGGTACAGCATGGCGCCGATCGCGTTCATGACGCCGCCTCCTTGTGCATGAGTTCGACAAAAATATCTTCCAGGCTGGCGCCGTTTACCTCCAGCCTGAGTACCTGCCGGCCCTCGGCAAGGTTCGTGACTACTTCGAGAACTTGCCCTTGCGAGGTTTTGAAAGCAACCTCCACCGTGTTCTGGTTGATATGGCTTCTGAGCGGCTCGAGGCGGGATACTTTCGACTCGATCTGCTCCGGCATCTGATCGAATGTCATGCTGACCTCGTAGACGCCTTGGGAAAGCAATTTCAAGGTGTTCAGGTCGCCACGAGCGACTTGCTTCCCGTTGTTCATGATCAGTATGTCGTCACAAAGCTCCTCGGCCTCGCCCAAGATTTGCGTCGTCAGCACGATGGTGCGGCCCTTCTGTGCTTCTCCGCGCAGCAGTGCTATGACCGCGCGCTTCAGGATGGGATCCATCCCAGTCGAGAACTCGTCAAGAAAAAGGACAGGGGTATCCAGCATGAAGACCTTGGCCACTTGCACGCGGCGGCGGTAGCCACCGCTCAAGTCCTGCACCTTGCTGTCGACGTAAGGACCTAGTTGGAATCGGTCGATAACATAGGCGGCACGTTTCACCGCTGTCCTACGATCCTGCGAATGAAACCTGGCATAGGTCAGGAGGTTGTCGCGAACACTCAAAAGCAGTTCTGCGGCGGTTTCCTGGATCACGGAAGCGATCTGCCTACGCACTTCCAATGGTTGCTTGACTATGTCCAGGCCGAGAATGGAAGCCTGCCCGGCCGTGGGGCGCGTCAAGGTAGTCAGCATGCGCAGCATGGTAGATTTCCCGGCGCCGTTCGGCCCTAATAGGCCGAAGATCGTTCCTCTCGAAACCGTGAAGCTCATTTCATCTACAGCGCGCACAGGTTTCGCTGAGCCGGCCCGGTACACCTTCACCAACCTGTCGACCTCAAGCGCATGAGGACTCATGAAGGATCTCCTCTGATCAGCGGTTCGCTGAACTAGAACTCATAAACACAATTCGGGAATCGTAAGAAACGAAGCGGACTACTCGTTGAGTAGCACTGCAGTTAAACGCGAGGTAGGACTTTCATAGCGTGTCACCTGACTTCGCTAGAGTAGCGGCAAGATTAGCCAAAGTCAAACTCAGCTTCCGGGAAGAGCAAGCCGTTGCATTTTCGGGAGCATTCCCCTGACTGCCGAATGATGGTCAGGACAGAATTGCTGTCACCGCCGCATCGACATGAATCCGGGTGGTATCCAGGAAAACGACCTCTTCATCGATTACATCACCTAGGATTAATGACAACTCAGTGCCCCCGAGGATAACGCCTTCGATCCCATTCCGGCTTTTCATGCGGGCTATCGTAGCAAGTAGTCCCCGTTTAGTTTCCGGAAGCAAAATTCCATTCACCAGTTCAGTAACATATTTGTCGTGGACGTAGCCTTGCTCGTCCTCCTCAGGGATCACGATCGAAATCCCGGCACGCGAAAATGCTTGCGGGTAGAGCTTGGCCTGCATCAGGAAGCGCGTGCCAAGCAGGCCTACTTTCTTCAGGCCCAATTTAGTGGCGCGGGCGCAGGTCGCATCAACAATGCTGAGCAGCGGAATCGAAGATCGGCTCTGGACAGCATCGAATACGAGATGTGGTGTATTGGCCGCGATGATGGCAAAATCCGCTCCTGCCCGCGACAATCTATCCAGCCCGCCAACCAGGTATTGCGTTAAGCCAGCCCAGTCGTTAGCCTCGACCATTTTCAGCAGTTCTTTTACGTCCATACTGTTGATGATGATCGAAGGATATCCTCCATTCGATACACGTTTACGGTAGGCGAGAATCAGCCATTTGTAGTAAAGCATCGTGGACTCCGGGCCGAGGCCACCGAGAATACCCAGGGTTTTCATTTGAAATTTTGGTCAACTCATTCGACGCAAGCTTTAAGTTTTGATACCCGGCAGACCGTCAATACTGAGCGAAGTATTGTCTCGACGATACAGCCTAAGGCCATCCACGCCTTTGTTCCGCGCCCACGCATCAAACTCGTGCGCTCACCCTGATAGGAAAACAGAGGCACGCCGTATCCGCAGGACGTCGAAATGCGAGTAAGTTCGATGAGAATTATCGCCCGGGTACTGTCAGGAGGGCCATCATCGCAGTCGGCCAGGGCGGCATTAGGGGACTGGCGTTGCCTGACACGATCTAGAAAAAGCGCTCGCAAGGCGACAAACTTGGGATCTTGTTCCTCGACTACCTTGCCCTTTCCGTGCAGGCGCAAAACTCTTGGCGCACCCTCGAATGCGCAGAACATCAACACGATCCGGCCGTTTTCCCTCACATGTGCAATCGTTTCAACGCCACTTCCGGTGAGATCCAGGTAAGCGATGGTTTTCGTATCAAAGATGCGCAACGTATCGAGCCCTTTGGGAGAGACATTAATGTGTTCTGCCTCCGCTAGCGGGGCAGAAGCAACAAAGAACAGGGCTTGGGCCTCAATGAACTGGCGAAGCTCGTGATTTATGCTGTCATATGTTCTGCCCGTGACCTCTCCGCATAATCGCGATAATTCCGGTAATAGAACAAAACATATACCACGGTGGGACTGGTCCTCAGCTCTTCCGGCAAGTGCCTAGTGGTGCAGGCAGTTTGAAATCTTTTCCAAGGAGATCACCTCTGCGATGCGGGCGAAATCGCCGTACATGACCCGATCCTTTTCGATGCTGGGCGACACCGACCGAATTTCGCTATGCGCCACCTGAAGCCGCTTCGAGGTTCTTAGTGGAGCGAGTAAGTCCAGCGCCTGGGCAGCTGCCATGGCTTCTATGGCCAGAACGTTTCGCGTGTTCTCGACGATTCGCTTCAATTTGATGGAGGCGTGCATCCCCATGGAGACATAGTCTTCCTTGTTTCCCGATGTCGTAATCGAGTCGACGGAGGCGGGATGCGCCAAAACTTTGTTTTCGCTGGCTAGTGCGGCCGCGGTGACTTGGGGCATCATAAAGCCGGAATTCAGTCCGGCGCCCTTAGCGAGGAACGGCGGCAAGCCCTCGTTGAGAGCGGGATTGACGAGCCGCTCCAGACGGCGCTCGCTAATTCCAGCCAAGGCGCTGAGCGCAATAGCGAGAAAGTCGAGCGCGAATGCCACAGGCTCGCCATGGAAATTTCCGCCGGAGAGGATGTCGCCCAGCGCCTCGGCAAGAACAGTGCCCTGGGCCCGGTCACCCACCACGCGCGGCTGCGCGAAAACCAGCGGATTATCGACGGCAGAATTCAGTTCAGTTTCCATGACTTCGCGGCAGTGGGCGAGGGTATCGCGAACAGCGCCGTGAACCTGGGGCATGCAGCGTAGCGAATACGCGTCCTGGACGCGCTGGCAGTCGCGGTGCGACTCGCGAATTTCGCTGCCCTCGAGTAATCGGCGAAGATTTTCGGCGGTCTTGATTTGGCCGGGATGAGGACGTGCCCGGTGGATGCGTTCATCGAAGGCAACGTCGGTGCCCCGCAACGCGTCCAGTGTCATAGCGCCGATGACATCCGCGGAATCGGCCAACACTTCCGCCGCGAGCAGTGCCAGGGCTCCCACCGCGAGCATTCCCTGAGTCCCGTTGATGAGGGAAACAGCTTCTTTGGCCTCGGGAATTACAGGCGTGATTTGAGCGTTGCGCATAGCATCGGCCCCGGAGATTCGCGCGTTTCCATCGAAGCATTGCCCTTCGCCAATCAGCACCAAGGCGAGGTGCGCTAAAGGCGCAAGATCACCACTGGCTCCAACGCTTCCTTGGGACGGAACGACGGGGGTGACCCCGCGATTCAGCATCTCGCACAAGGTGTCGAGGGTCGAGCTGCGGATACCAGAAAAACCTTTGGCGAGCGAGTTGGCGCGAAGCAGCATCATGGCGCGGGTTTCGGCCCGCGAAAGCGGCTCGCCTACTCCCACAGCATGCGAACGAAGCAGGTTGACCTGCAGTTCGCGAATCTGATCACCGGCAATACGCACGTCACTGAGTCTGCCCACGCCAGTGGTGATCGCGTAGGCAACTTTGTTGCCCGCCACCAGCGCGTCAACCACGGCTCGGGCGCGATCGACTGCCGTACGAGCTTCGGGAGCGAGAAGAACCGGCCGGTGCTCAGCGGCTACTTCGCGCAGAGCTTCAAGCGTCAAGTCGTTGCCGTTAATGTGAAGGGCTTTCAAGGGCAATTTCCGATTTACTGTTCACGACTGCTCTTGGATGGTTAAGCGTTACCCTTTCCGTCCACCGCGTCCCGGAACACGCGCAGATATTCATCCGGGATTACCCGTTTATTGATGTTCGAATCCGTCACAATGTGTGTTGTCTCGCCTTCCGCCAGCAATGTGCCATCGCTTACCCGGATAGCCTGGTATCCGAAATGGATCAGCGATTCGCGAACATTCTTGAGCTGCGTGCGAATGAGAACTTCGTCATCATACCGCGCCGGAGTTTTGTAGCGGCAACGGGCGTCCACCACCGCAATGAAGCACTGATGCTTTTGCTCCATCTCACGATAGCTGAATCCGAGCTGTCGAAGCAGCTCCACCCGGCCAACTTCAAACCAGATGAAGTAATTGGAATGGTAAACCACGCCCATCTGGTCGGTTTCCGCGTAGCGGACGCGGACGAGCGTTTCCGCAACGCGCAATTTCGAATGCACCGTCGACTTGCTCACCGAGAGCTCCAACGAGGCTTGCGTTTCTCCAGAAAGGAAGAAATACCCTCGCGGAAATCGGCTGTCGTCCGAATACGAGCATTATCTTCAATGGCGGTTGCGATTTGCTCATCCAGTTGCCGCGCAATAAATCCATTGATGAGCTTCTTGGTCAGTTTTACCGAGGAAGGGCTGTTTTCGAGGATCTGGTTTGCTAGTTCCCGTGCGCGACCAAGAAGCCGCTCTGGGGGAACAACCTCGTTGATCAGCGCAAAACGGTAGGCCTCGGCTGCATCAAACAAGCGGCCGGTGAGAAGCAGGTCGCGGGCGATCTTATGTCCAACCTGCCAGACCAAAATGGAGGAAACAATGGCCGGCACGAACCCGATGCGGACCTCTGTATAGCCGAACTTCGCTTCGGGCACTGCCAGGGTGAAGTCGCACATGGTGGCGAGGCCCGTGCCTCCGGCGATTGCTGCCCCGTTGACGGCAGCTATCGTCGGCTTGGGAAAATCATAGAGCCGCCGAAACAGATGGGCCATGCGCGCTGAATCCTTGACGTTTTCTTCGTGGGTTTTTCCCAGCAAGGATTTGAGTTCCTCCAGGTCCATGCCCGCGCAGAATGCTTTCCCTGTGCCGGTCAGAATGGCAATGTTGGCCGATGAGTTTTCGATTTCATCGAGTGCCCGGAGCAGCTCATCGACCAGCTGGAAGCTGATGGCGTTGCGCTTTTCGGGACGAGTCAGAGTGATCGTGGCAATCGCCTGATCAAATGCAAGTTGGAGGCTCTGATAGCTCATGTTCATTGATCGTAACAGCGAGGAAAACTCGGAACCAAAGAAGACCCGGCTTACGATTCAGGCCTGTTGGTAACTGAACACCGATAGCTTCGTCAGGCCCTCAGTGCCCCGCCCAGCCCTTCCAGGCTCTTGATGATCTGCGCCGACCACTGCGCGACCTCGTTTTCCCGCAGCGTACGATCGCCTGACTGGAATATGGCCCGCAAGAGCAAAGAATACTTGCCAGACGCAACTGTTCCTCCGCGAAAAATTTCCACCGGCGCAAACTTTCTCAGCTCTGCTATTCGCAGCGCAGCAACAGCCGCCTGGATCTGCTCGAAGATCACCGAGTCAGAAAAGATAAATGAAAAGTCACGTTGAACGCCCGGATAGCGTGGCAGGGCCTCATAGTGCGGCCGACGCAACGAGTGCCTGTACAGCTGTTCCAGGTAGATCTCGGCGACGAAACAATCCTGACGCAATTTGCGATTGCCCGGCTTGAGAATCTGTCCGAACTGCGCCACGGTCGCCCCATCCATTAGTGCGCGCGCTGAGCGGCCGGGCTGGTAGTAGTCCGAAGTCCGGCTGTCAAAGCACAGGGACTGGTATTCGAAAACCTCCAACAACGTTTCTATGTCACCTTTCATGTCGAAAAACGAATAAGGGCGCGACGGGCGGTTCACATTCTGCGGAAACACGTTGCCGGTCGTGCCCAGCGATAGTCGTTTCCATTCCTTGCGCTCATTACCCACGTACTCATACACGTTCCCTGCTTCAAATAACCGCACGTCATTCGAATCCCGATTCAGGTTATAGGTGAGCATGTCCAACATGCCCGGGAGCATCGACGTACGCATCACCGAAGCCTCTTCGCTCAGGGGATTCTCCAGTTCGATCGCTGTTCCTGGAGAAAACTGTTTCGCATCCTCGTGCGAGATAAAGGCCAGCGAGATTGCTTCGTCATAGCCCAGCGCCAAGAGGGTAGAACGCAGCTTTGCATCTTTTCTGGAATCCGGCAGTTCGACCACCTCGCCGGCATACGCGGGCAAAGTGTTGGGGAACTTGTCATAGCCATAAAGACGCGCGATCTCTTCAATGAGATCGATTTCGCGCTCGACATCCAGGCGCCACGAGGGAATATGAACCGTCCATTCAGAGTTGTCGGTACGTTCCGCCGCTAAGTCGAACCCGAGACGCCCAAGCATGCGCAGCATCGCCTCAACGCTGGGCTGCGGGCCCAAAATGCGGCGCACCTCCGAGAGATGCAGTGCAACCGGCGCCTGATCAATACGCTTCGCAATCGCGTCGGCAACATTGCCGACGATCTTACCGCCGCCGGACTCCAGAATAATTTCGGCTACACGCTGGCAGGAGAGTACCGTAGATTCGAAATCTGCGCCCCGCTCGAAGCGGTGCGACGCGTCGGTATGAAGGCCGTGGCGCTTCGACATTTTGCGAACCGTGATCGGGTCCCACCACGCCGACTCAATCAGGATGTTCTTGGTCTTTTCCGTAATCATGGTGTCGAACCCGCCCATTACGCCGGCCAGGCCTACGGGTTTGCGCGCGTCAGCTACGACGAGATCCTCGGTTGTAAGCTTGCGCTCAACTCCGTCGAGAGTTTTCAGAGTCTCGCCTGGCCGGGCGCGGCGCACGATGATCTGCCCGCCTTCCAGTAGATCGCGATCGAAAACGTGCGTGGGTTTTCCAATCTCCCACAGTACGTAGTTGGTCGCATCGACCGCATTGCTGATTGGCCTTTGATCGAGCAATGCGAGGCGATTCGTAAGTCTTGCAGGAGATGGTTGGATCGACACATTCCGGAGTTCCAACGCCGTAAAACGCGGGCAGAGTTCGGGCTCCTGGATTCCAATCGGGAAGCAATTTGCGGGGGATTCTGAATTGCTTGCCGGGACCGGCAGTTTCGGTTTGATGGGCTTGAGCAGACGGTCGTAAAAAGCCGCAGCTTCGCGCGCCAGCCCATAATGATTCATCTCGTCGGGACGATTGGTCGTGATCTCCATATCGAAGATCATGTCCTCTCCTTCGCCCAGGATGTTCTCTACGCTCGCGCCGACGGACGTGAGATCAGCCGCAAGCCGGCCGTTGTCGACCGGAATGTCGACGAATTCGCGAAGCCATTGAGGAGAGATTTTCATCTCAGCTATCAGCTATCAGCTCTCAGCTCTCAGCTGCTGATGGCTGAAAGCTGAGAGCTGACAGCTCCTATCCAAACTGCTGCAGGAACCGCACATCCCCATTAAAGAACAACTGGATATCGTCCACGCCGTACCGCAGAATTGCCAGCCGGTCGATGCCCATGCCGAAAGCGAATCCGCTCACCTTCCTGGGATCGTAACCGTTGTGCTTTACGAATTCGAAAACATTCGGATCGACCATGCCGCAGCCCAGAATTTCGATCCAGCCTGTCTGCTTGCAGGGGCGGCACGGATCGGCGCCTCGCTTCCCCGTCCCGCCACAGATGAAGCAGGTCACCATCAACTCGGCGCTAGGTTCCGTAAACGGAAAAAATGATGGCCGGAACTGGGTCTTCACTTTGGATCCGAACAGCGCCTTCATGGCGTGGTCGAGCGTGCCTTTCAGATCACCAAACGTAATATTCGTGTCTACCGCGAGCCCTTCAATCTGGTGGAACATGGGCGAATGGCTGGCGTCGGGAGGGTCGTTGCGGTAGACCTTTCCGGGAATCACAATGCGAATCGGCGGCTTCAGCTTCTCCATGGTGTGAATCTGGACCGGAGAAGTATGCGTGCGGAGCAGCAAGCGCTCGCGCAATGGCTTCGATTGCTGATTTGCGATGAACAGCGTGTCCTGAGTATCGCGCGCTGGGTGATTTGGCGGGAAATTCAGCGCCTCGAAGTTGTAATAGTCAGTCTCAATCTCGGGCCCTTCCTCGATGGAGTAGCCGAGATTGCGAAAGACCGACAGCACCTCATTCATGGTCTGAATGACAGGGTGCTCCGCGCCGATGGGGCGGCGAATGCCGGGGAGGGAGATGTCGAGGCGATCGTTAGCGTCACGCTTATACAACTCTGCAATATCGCCCCAAAAGTTTATTGCTTCCCGAACCATGTCCTCCACAATCAAGCTCAGATTGTTGTAACGCAGACCAACGTCTCGTTTCGCCTCCTTGGGAGCTGCGTTGAGCCAGAGCTCCTTTACGTCGACCAGATGGCCGCTCTTTCGCCCCTGCCACTTATTCTTGAATTCCTGCAGAGCCTGCTGTGAGCGAGATTCTGCCATCTTGGAGTCCAGTTCGGAATAGCAACGCCTGATCTGCTCCTCCAGTGCGGAAGACTCTGTCTTGATCGAGGCCTCCAACGCACTGAACGCAGCATCGAGTGCGGCCGGCGAATAATCCGTCAGTTTGGGAACGGTATATGACACATTCACTCACACTGTCGTCCCGAGCGGAGCGAGGGATCCAGGTTCTTCCTTAGGCCTCGGTAAACATGGATTCCTCGCTTCGCTCGGAATGACAATTGCTTAAGGCAAATAACAACGACCAATCGGACAGCCGAAAGCGCAGTCCCTACACGCGTTGTGCCGATGCCGAATGCAGACCTCGGCACGGACAAGCTGAATGCTGAGTGCTGAAAGCTAAGTGCTGTTACGCCGCCCCGCCGAGAGCGCCCCTCGCTTGCTCGGCGAGGCTTTTAAAAGCGCCGGGATCGTTGACCGCCAGGTCGGCCAGGATCTTGCGATCCAGTTCCACGCCCGCCGTTTTCAGCCCGTGAATGAACTGGTTGTAGCTCATCCCGTTTTGTTTGGCGGCAGCGCCGATGCGCACGATCCACAAGGAGCGGAACTGACGCTTCTTCTGTTTGCGTCCCGAATAGGCGAACTTGAGCCCGCGTTCGACCGCTTCTTTGGCGGAGCGATACAGCTTGGATTTTGTCAGGAAGTAGCCGCTCGCGCGATCTAGTATCTTTTTGCGCTTGGCGCGGCGCTTGGTTCCACGTTTGACACGAGGCATGACTAGCTCCTTTTCATTTCTATTTTTCAGCGGCTGGAGGTAGGAGACCGAAGTCTTTGGACCTCTTCACACGCCGGGTAGCTCCTGGCTACCGGTGTTGGCCAGCGGCCAACGACTAACTACTAGTACGGGATCATCCGCTTGATCTTGGGTTGATCCGCGGGGTCGACCAGTGTTGCCGTCCCCAGTTTCCGTTTCCGTTTCTTGTCTTTCGAGGTCAGGATATGGCGGAGGTGAGAATGCCCCCGTTTTACCTTTCCCCCCGCAGTCTTCTTGAAGCGTTTGGAGGCGCCGCTATGTGTTTTGAGTTTGGGCATAAGCAGTTCTCAGTTCTCGGTTGTCAGTTCTCAGTGAAGCGCTTTAGCAACCAGCATTTAGCCCAAAGCGCCCTTGCAAATCCAGTATTGGCCTCGGCTGGCTAAGTGTTAAATGCCAATTGCTGAATGCTGGCTTCACGCTTGGCTGGCGCGTGGTTGCTGCACTGCTGGCGGCCGCTGCTCTTTCTTGGGCGCTTCGGCCTTTTTGGGAGCAAGAATGGCGTGCAGCGTATTGCCTTCCTGCCGAGGCCGGAATTCCACGATTCCGTGCTCGCCAATATCTTTGATCAGCCGTTCCAGAATCTCTCGTCCGAGCCCCGTGCGCGTCATTTCCCGGCCACGGAAAAAGATTGTAGCTTTGACCTTGTCTCCTTCGTCCAGGAAGCGCAACACGTGATTTTTCTTGGTCTCGTAGTCGTGATCATCCACGTTAATGCGGAATTTCACTTCCTTGACGGTAATCGTTTTCTGATGCTTCTTGGCCTCGCGTTCCTTCTTCTCCTGCTGGTAGAGATATTTTCCATAATCCATAATCCGGCATACGGGCGGATTCGCAGTGGGTGAAATCTCAACCAGATCCAGGTTTTTTTCGCGGGCTTTCTTGAGCGCTTCGAAGGGTGGCATGATGCCGATCTGCCCGCCTTCATCGTCAATCACGCGAATGTCGCGTGCACGGATACGCTCGTTGGTGCGGATAAAACGCTTGTCGATACAATCCTCCGGTCGCTAGGTGGCGAATGGGATGGAAAATTATAGCATGTGGCTGCGTGCAGTCTCCCCGGCCACGTACGCCGATATTTGTGGTATAGCCGCAGCGTCTCTCTAGAAGCCCTTTTCGTCTGCCGACGGCCCGTAGAGCGATGGGACCGGAATATTGTTCAGCCGTAGATAAACCCCAAGTTGCGCGCGATGATGAATCGTGTGATTCATGAGCCAGGTACGCAGGCAAGCGATCCTGGGCATGGTTAAGAGGGCTTGACCGTTGTTTAGAAGGGGCCACGGCTTCATCAGTGCGGCGTCCGTTGCCCCCGCAATCGCTGCCCGCCCGTCGGCCAGGTTTTTTTCGAAGGTCTGCATCAGTTCTTTGGAAGAGCGGGGTGGAGGCGGAGGCGTGGGTTGCGCGCCATTGGGGGCCAAATCAAGCGAGTCCTCCTGGATGGTGAAAACTGCCCACCCGGGAATAGAAGCAAGATGGCCGGCAAGCCATATCATGGTGCCCGACTTTTCATGCGGTTTCCACGTGAATTTGTTCTCGGGAACGCGCTCCAGAGTCTTTCGAGTGCCTGCCATTTCCTGGTCGAATTCTGGTAAGAGAGCTTCGCTGAGTGACATAGTTTCCTCCTTTAAGTTTGACAGGGGTGAAAATATAGGCGAACAAAATACGAAAGTCAACAGCGAATTTCTAGACGGCCGTTCCGATTAGCGAGCCGGAGGCAACCGCTTGTACTTGGACGGAAATCCACTGGTTCGGGTCGTGCTTACCCGATAGTCGCAGCTTCAAATAGTTGTCCGTCAACGCCTCAGTGCGATCGCCATCGAAAACATTCAGGGTGATCACTGGGATGCGGTGGCCGACGAATGATCGCATAAAGGTAAGCTTCTTTTGAGCCGCAATCTCCCGCAGGATTCGATTGCGTTCTCGGGCGACCTGCACTGGCACCTGGTTGCGCATGGCCGCTGCCGGCGTGCCCGGTCGCGACGAGTAGGTGAACACGTGCAAGTATGTGAAAGGCAGCTCTTCTACCATTCTCCGTGTTTCTGCAAAATCCGCCTCGGTTTCGCCCGGAAAGCCAACCATCACATCCGCACCAATTGCGGCGGCCGGCATGGCCTGGTGAATCTTGAGGATCTTCTCGCGGTAATGCCAGGGGCGATACTTGCGATGCATCTTGCGCAGAATCCGGTCGCTGCCCGACTGCATGGGTACATGGGCGTGCTTCGCAATCCGCGGGGAAGTGGCAACAAGCTCAATCAGTTCATCGCTCCAGTCCATGGGCTCGACGGAACTGATACGCAGCTTCTCCAAATCAGTTTCTCGAAGAAGCGCGCGGACGAGGTAAATGAAAGAAAGTCGTTGGTCTTTGGTCGTTGGTCTTTGGCCGAGACTGTGCTGGCTGACGATCGACGACCGGCGACTGACAACCAAGTCCCGTCCCCACCGACCCAAGTTGATGCCTGAGATCACGACCTCGCGATAGCCGGCCGTTACCAGGTTTCTCACGTCGTCAACGACCTGATCGAGAGGCAGCGAGCGGCTATGCCCGCGAACATACGGAATGATGCAGAAGGAACAACGGTTATCGCAGCCGTCCTGCACCTTCAGATTCGGACGGGTGCGCTCGTTGGCGGAATCGAAGACCGGGGCAGCCAGCAATTCGGTGTGCGCAAATATATCGGAGACGATCACTGAGGTCTCAGTACTCAGTTCTCGGCTCTCGGTTAACGCTGATAAAGGAACCAGGTCGCGAGGTCGGAGTGGCAAGTCTGGCACGGCAATGTCTGCGAGTTGGTGCTTGTGTGAATTCCCGACTACCCGGCTAACTCCAGGCAGAGCGGCAATCTCCTCCGGTGCTCGCTGGGCATAGCATCCGGTCACGACGATCTGGCACTCTGGATTGCGGCGATGAATGCGGCGTATGGCCGCTCGCGCGTCTTGATCGGCAGCGGCAGTGACGGTACAGGTGTTCAGGACCACGATGTCGGCCTGCTCGGGCATGGCGGCCCGGCCCAAACCGCGCTGCTGAAACTGTTGTTCCAGGGCTGCCCCATCGGCCTGAGTGGCTCTGCAGCCAAAATTCTCCACATAAAAGCTCGTCACTCGAATATAGTAACGTAGAAGGAAGATGGTTTATGCGCAGGTGAGCTGCTTAGGCCGCCGTCATTAATGTTCAGGCGCGGATCGGGGCAGAGAAGGTTTGAGGAGAAGTGCGATGAGGCGGCGCATCCTGCTGGTTGATGATGATGTTGCGGTTCTGCTTACCCTCAAGGCCGTGCTCGAGATGCATGGCTTCGACGTCCAGACGGCCGGCTCCGTTTCCGAAGCCCTAGACAGGCTTAAGGCGGCCACGTACCACATGGTCATCACCGACATGCGCATGGAGACAGAAACTGCCGGTTGGGAAGTGGTGCAGGCTGCGCGCGAGCAGCGTTATCGACCGGCAACGGCGATTTTGACTGCATACCCTCCCGCCAATGGCGCCTGGGAGGCGCGCGGCACGGAGTCCCTGCTTGTCAAACCGGTTGGTACTCAGGATTTGCTGCGGCAGATTGAGGCACTTCTTGTCCAACACGAAGATGAGAAGCGGCATGCAGCGCCCAACGGTTCTGGGACGCACACAAGTGCCGATATTTCGGCAAATCAGAGGGGAAGTCGGAAGATAAGCTGAGCGACTTGCTCAGCGGTTCGATTGTCTTTGCTCGTCCTGCGAGTCAGGCGCTCACAGCAGTCGTCCTGCGCTGCTGGAAGCATTCCCGGCAAAACACTGGTCGTCCTTGCGTGGGCCTGAAAGGCACCGTGGTTTCTTTGCCACACTGTGAACAGGTAGTACGCGTTTCAATCTTTGTGTAATTGTGATTGGCGGCCATAGGCGTTGCGCCCAGAACTGCCACTCTTTTCGCTTTGCAATTCTTGCAACGTTTTGGTTCGTTCTTGAACTGTTTGTCGTGAAAGAACAGCTGTTCTCCCGCCGTGAAAATAAAATCGGCGCCACAGTCGATGCACTTGAGTATCTTGTCCTGGAATTCCATCGAGAAATGCTCCCTTCGCCCCTGCCACTTCGGTTCCGGTCGCAAAACAGCAGGCGCCGTAGAAGCAGCTCAGAGTTCGTTTCCACCCCTCCCCTTTGTCCCTATGGTTCGGCCCTTCCCGGGCTGGCGCGCCGGGAAAACAACTAAATCGTTAGAAACGCCGCGATGTCATATGTGTATTCAAAATGGCCCAGGGTAGAACGGCTGAAAAGGAGATGGGCCGCCATAATCGATGGCGACCCTCTGCAATACTACGTCAGTCCTGCTCTTTGCGCGCCTTTTTCCGGCTGCGCTTGCGAGCCAAAGCTTCCTTCACGCGCTTCCTCTCGCCCGGCTTCAGGTAGAAGGAGTGACGCTTTACCTCCTTGATGACGTCTTCCTGTTGCACTTTGCGTTTGAATCGGCGCAAGGCATTCTCAAGAGACTCACCCTCTTGAAGTCTCACTTCCGCCAACCGTACACACCCCCAAACTCGTCCCGCGTGGACGCCTGTAGTTATTACAAGCTTCTGACTTCAAGTCAAGGGTTAAATCATGTTTCGTTTGGAAAAATGCTCGCTTTCGCGTCGGCCAATCGCGCTCAAAAAGTCAGCCGAATTGCCAGCTGAATTTGCCGCGGCGCATACGAACTGGTAGCTCGCAGGAAGTTAGTTGGCTTTTGATAATACGCAGGGAAGTTATTGACTCCGATAACTTTGCTCACTTTGACGAATTGTCCCGCCTGATTAGCAAAGCTGTCATTATTGATGTCCACTCTCTTATTGTTTCGATTGAAGATATTGAAGCTTTCGGCAATTAATTCCAGCTTTGTTCGCGAACCAATGTTCAATCTGCGGGACACGCGAAAATCTGTCGTGGCGTAGTCGGGCCCAAGGAACGCGTTTCGGCCGAAACCCGGAAGGCGGTCATTCGAGTCGTTGCCATCCTGATTGGGATCCCCCAGCACGCGAGCGTTGACGGGCCGGCCGCTGCCCACGGTGGTCACGCCGGAGAAGCGCCAGTCGTTGAATATTTTGCCCAGAAATTCCTGATCACGATGAAAAGGCCGGGGCTCGCCGATCCAGGAGACAACGAACCTCTGCCGCTGATCGGTAACACTTGCGGCGCGTTCAGACTTAGGTGTGTAGGAATTCTGCACCAGAGAACCAGCAGTCAAAAGAGCGTCTTGGCCGTCATCGACCGCATGCGCAAAGGTGTACCCCAGCCGGAAGTAAAGACCGCGTGTCATGCGACGCCGCACCGAGACGGTCAGTCCGTTGTAGATACTCGAAGAAGCGCTTTCAAAAACATTGATGGCGCCCAACTGGGGAATCGGCCGGGAAAGCGGGTTGACACACGGAGGCCATGGGCAAGTCATGGATGATGACATCTGCCAGGTGGCGAATGAATCCACATCGTAGTAGCCGAGTAGATTGTTCCCGCTGGGGTCATACACGGGATAGGAAACAATCTGCGGGAAAGGCAGGTTGAAGTCGCGGACGCGCATCAGTCCCTCTCCGTGCACATAGAGATACGACACTCCTGCCGCAATCCTGTGTCCCATGTCCCGCTCGAGGTGCAGGCTGGCCTGTTCGACTTTGGGAGTATGGAAATTTCGCGCAAAGGAAGAAATTTCCGCGCTCGCCATCTGTGCCAGCCCATCCGGAAGCCTGCAGGACGCCGTCGACACCGGACAATCCACCAGCGGTTTCGGGTACGTGGGAAATACGCGACTGCCATAGAAATCCTGATTGTCGAGAAATAAATGGACGCTGTTCAGCCCGTTGTTAGTAGCCACGGCTGACGTGTAAATCTGAGGGACCCGGGTGTAGAACATCCCGTAACCGGCGCGAATGACGAGTGGCCGCTCGTCTCCGACGGAATATGCAATTCCGATACGCGGAGCAAAGTTGTTGCCATCACGCGGAACTCTACCCGAATCCGGCCACAACGGGTTAGTGAGCAAGCCCTTCGTGCCGAAGGTCTGCAAGTCATACCTCACTCCCAGGCTTAGGGCAAGCCGGCTAGTTACGCGAATGGAATCCTGGGCGAACCAGGCGTACTCATTGGTATCAGGATTCGAGATATAGGACCCGAAGTTCTGTATGTAGTACCGGGGCACGAGGTGCGCATAGGCGCGAAGCGGCGTGGCCTTCATTCCATACCGCATGGGCTCGAAGGTCCAAGGATCAACTCGAATGTCATCGAAGATATATTCGCCACCTGAAAGAGAAGGGAAGTAATTGGAAATCCATGTGAGTAGAAGATCGCCGCCTACCTTCCATGAGTGACGGCCGGTCTCCGCGCTTAGAGTTTCCGCGAGATGAAGGCGATGCTCGCGCGTCTGCCGGGGCAGAATGCTGGAGCGCCCGAAACCATCAAACAATCCATAGATGCGGGTCATGGGCTCGCTCGAGTTCGCTGTTGATTGCTGGAGATCGCGGGAAAACTGTCCTCGCAGGTGGCTGGTCAGCCGGGTTGAAATGGCACTGGTCAGAGAAAGTGTCGCGCTCTCCGTCGCGACATCTTCTTCTCCGTTTTCGCTGATGGCAAAGGCCGTGACCGGACTTGCGGGATCGAAGAAAACGTTGTTGATCCCAAAATAACGTGACGTGTTTACACGCGCTGATAAGTAGTGGCGTGGACTAATGGCGAAATCCATCTTCAAGAATCCGGCGTTCCCCAATAGCTTTCCACGAAAATTGCCCGCCATGTGCGATAGCTGGGCAGCCGCGGCAAAAACCAGACCTTTGTCGGTTTCTTCGAAGTCGCCGTGACTCACAGCCCCACTTCCAGCCCGCGGGATCACGACAGAGCTGCCGTCAAGAAAACGAACAATGGCTGGAACATAAAACAAGTGCTGATCGAAACCGAGAAAAAAGAACGCCCGGTTGGTTTTGATGGGCCCTCCCAGCGTGAATCCGAACTGATGCTGGTCGGAACTGGGCTTGAAATTGAGAAAGGCCTGCCGGGCGCTCAGGCTGCTGTCACGCACGAAATAAAATGCTGTTCCATGAACGTGATTCGAGCCGCTCTTGGTAATTACGTTGACTACCGCGCCGCCCGCGCGGCCCAGTTCCGCCCCGTAGGAGTTCGAGGACACCCGAAATTCCTGGACCACCTCATTGCTGAATTGATAGGGAGCCCGATACCGTCCTCTTGCCTGGGCGAAAAAGGCATTGTTGTTGTCGGTTCCATCCACCAGATAGCTCGATTGATAACCGCGGACTCCGCCAAATGCGAGATCGCCATTGGAGGCCGATGTCAGACCGCGTGGATCCTGTGTCACCCCGGGCGCGAGTAGTGCGAGATCGGTGAAGCGGCGGCCATTCAGCGGCAAGCCTTCGATCGTCTTCTCATCGAGCAACGCAGATACGGCGCTAGGCTGTGTTTCTACCAACGGTGGGGCGCCCGATACCGTCACTGTTTCTTTCGCTCCACCCACTGAGAGCCGAAAATCCACTTGCAGAAGTCCCCCTACGTCAACATGCATGGAGGGAGTTGTTTCAGGTGACATGCCGGTGGCCTCGACTCGGGCCACGTAATCGCCCGGCGGGAGCAGATCGAAAAAGTAGATTCCCTGCATGTCAGTCGTTCTCGAGGACCGTACTCCGGTTTTTGCGTTGACGAGGACGACGATAGCGTTCTGAATGGGAGCACCATTCGCGTCGGTTACCGTGCCCCGCAACGCTCCCGTGGAAGCGTCCTGGGCGCGAACCAGCGTGGAGACTAACAGCAGGGAAACAAGAAGAGAAATGCAACAAAGCAGCGAAGTACCGCGAAGCGGTTGTAGACGGGGCATGACCAGCTCCTGGGCGGACGATCGTGGGAGCGAGCTGCGGGACCGAGCCAGGAGCGGCTGCCTTCTGTATAACATGTTCGGCGCCACGCAGCATGTGAGGCTTGAACGCTATTTTGGGTATGTTCCGTTTCGGGAAGGCGGCAGGGTGTCGATTAATTTCGCTTACGTGGCCGCTTTTCAGATATCAGCTTGCCTACCGTGTCGCAGAGCTGAGCCGCATCGATGGGTTTGTGGAGGTAAGCTGCGGCTCCAATGCGCTTGGCGGCTTCCGGGTCCATCTCACTACCGCTGACGATGACGACTGGAATGTGTTGCGTCTTAGTGGAATTCTTCAGGCGTTTCAGAACTTCAAATCCGGTACCTCCGGGCATGTTGATGTCCAGCACTATGGCATCGGGAGAGTGGCGCATGGCAGCCATTGATCCTTGCATGGCATCCATGGCGGTGAGCACTTCATAGCCCTGGTCGCTTAAGTAGCTGGAAAGCAGCTGCACCTGAAACTTTGAGTCGTCGGCGATGAGAACTGTCGCCATACTGTTCGGGTCTGCTATCGGCAGATTGCAGTACCGGCTTTAGTTGCGCTCACTTGGGCTGCCCGCGCACGACATGGTATGTTCATTTCTTTGGCAGCTTGGGCTGCAATTGCCTGAGTAGCCGCACCTGGTAAGAGTTCATTATGATTCGAACGTACAAGGGATTCACGCCACTCATTCCGGAAACGGCTTACGTCGATCAGTCCGCCCAAATTATCGGCGACGTACAGATCGGAGAACACGCCAGCGTTTGGATGAACGCGGTGCTGCGGGGCGATGTACACTCGATCCGTGTCGGTCATTACTCCAACGTCCAGGATTGCAGCGTTCTGCACGGCATGAAAGAGAAGTTCGGCGTCTTCGTCGGCGATTACGTGACGGTAGGACACTCGGTCACGTTGCACGGATGTACGGTCGAGGATCGCTGCCTCATCGGTATGGGATCGATCATCCTGAATGGAGCCCGCATTGGCGCCGGATCTATCATTGCGGCGGGAACGCTGATTCCCGAAGGAGCGGTCGTCGAGCCGAACTCGCTTTGGATGGGCTCACCCGGCAAACATCGCCGCCATCTGGAAGAAAAGGATCAGGAAATGATCCTGATGTACGCCGAAAACTATCTCGGCTACAAAGAAGTGTATTTGCGAGAGATGAAGTAGCTCTCAGCTGTCAGCTCTCAGCCTTCAGCAAATGGAGAACTTGAAACTGAGAACCGGGAACTGAGAACCAAGAACGACGAACCAACCAATGATCAAGGCTGTTCGTGGAACGCGCGATCTGCTTCCGCCTGACACCGCACTGTGGAACTTCGTCGAGTCAGCGGCGCGTGATGTGTTTCGCGCCTACAACTTTCAGGAGATTCGGACACCCATCTTTGAAGAGACTCAGCTGTTCTCGCGCTCGGTTGGTGAAGAGACCGACATTGTCTCGAAGGAGATGTTCACTTGGGAAGACCGGGGACGCGCGCAATCCGACAAAGGTCAATCTTTAACTCTTCGGCCTGAGAATACAGCAGGTGTGGTTCGCGCCTACATCGAGCACAAGCTCTGGGAACGTGGCCTCAATAAGCTCTTCTATATCGGTCCGCAATTTCGCCGCGAACGTCCTCAGAAGGGCCGGTATCGCCAGTTCTACCAGATCGGAGCGGAAGCGATCGGGCCTTCGACGGCGGGAAGTGAGTCTCCCGCACGGGATGCGGAAATGCTCGAACTCTTGGCTACGTTTCTCGACCGCATCGGCATTACCGACTGGACTCTGGAGTTGAATTCGGTCGGTTGCGCCAAAGACCGCCCGCTCTTCAATGAGGCCCTCGGCAAAGCGCTGGAGCCGGTTGCGGCCAAGATGTGTGCCGACTGCCAGCGCCGCGCGGTCACCAATCCGTTGCGCGTGTTTGACTGCAAAGTCCCCGAAGATCAGCCGATTATCGAAAAGCTGCCGCGGATCAGCGAATTTCTCGATGAAGGCTGCCGCAATCATTTCGAAGAGGTTCAGAAAATCTTGCACGCGGTCAGCGTCCCGTTTGTGCTCAACGACCGTCTGGTGCGCGGGTTGGATTACTACACGCGCACGGCTTTCGAATTCACGCACGGCGCTCTGGGTGCGCAAAACGCGATTCTGGGTGGCGGGCGCTATGACGGCCTTTCGGAAGCGATCGGCGGTCCGTCGGCGCCCGGTATCGGATTTGCCATCGGGGAAGACAGGCTGATCATGTCACTGAACAAGACAGCGGAAGCGGTCGTGCGCAAGCCCGACGTCTACATTGCCCCGCTGGGCGCAGGTATGAACCGCGAAGCCGCGCGCCTGGCCCGCGACTTGCGCCGGCACGATCTGGCCGTTGAGCTCGGGGATGAAACCTTCCGCCTCAAGAAATCATTCGAAACTGCAGAGAAGGCCGGCGCGAAGTGCGCTCTCATCGTCGGCGAGAACGAGGTCAGAGCCGACGCATTTGCGCTCAAGAATCTCGAAACCGGGCAGCAAGTTTCTGTGCCACGCCAGGATTTGGTACAGAGATTACAATCAGGAGGTTAGAAGAGGAGCTGTCATGAGAACCTGCTCACTGCTGACATTGTTTTGCGTCACTTGCGTAGTACCCCTATTCGCTGCGAAGCCTCTTCCGGCCAACACGCCGCAGCAGCAACCCACTGCTTTCCAGCAGGAGCTCATCCAGGTGCAAAAAGCCTTTCTGGATGCGCAGGAGCGTGGCGACGCCGAATACGTCAAGAACGCTGTTGCCGACAATTTTATGGTCATTGAAACCAATGGTGACAGCAGCGGTAAGGACGACCTGGTGCACTCGGTCCGCGCTACACACGAAGCCGGGCCGAAGGCAATTCTGTACGACTTCAACGTCGTTCAGCTTGATGCCGATTGTGCAGTGGTGAGTTATAAGGCAGTTTTCCCGGGCACCCAGATCGAACGTTATCAGCACCGCAGTGACACCTGGGTCAAGGAAGGCGGCCAGTGGAAGCTCAAGTTCGAGCAGGCTACGCTGAACCTCTGGAGCGCACACGATCTGGATTAGGCCTTGGTCGTTAGTCTTCGGTTGTAGTTCTATGCCGGTGCATGCTTGCGGGCGCGGATTCTTGGATGTCTTGTATATAGGAAGTTCACGTCGAAGCTGACTGAAGTTCAAGGACCAGCAAGTAACAGGGAACGAGGAACGACCAACGACCCTCCACATTTATAATTTTTGATTCAATCCTTAACGAAAGAGACCCCTTTGCTCGATTTTCTAGGCGATCTACAACGAACCCATACCTGCGGCGCGCTGCGCGCGTCGGATGCCGGCCACCACGCGGTTTTGATGGGTTGGGTGAACCGCCGCCGTGATCTCGGAAACTTGATTTTTGTTGACGTGCGCGATCGTACGGGGGTTACGCAGGTGGTCTTTGATCGCGAAAGCAATCCTGAACTCCACGACAAAGCCGAGTCGCTGCGCAATGAATACGTCATTGCCGCGGTAGGTAAAGTTAAAAAGCGCGACGCCAATACCATCAACAAGAACATTCCGACAGGGGAGATTGAGCTGGTTGCGGAAGAACTACGCATCCTGAACGAGGCTAAGCAGCCGCCTTTCCTGCCCGGTGACACCGTTCTGGCCAACGAGGAGCTACGTCTGAAGTACCGCTATCTTGATCTGCGCCGCGATGCCATGCAACTCAATATCGAATTGCGCCACAAGGTCACCATCGCGATACGCAGCTACCTTTCGGGCCAAGGCTTCTTTGAGATTGAGACTCCGTTCATGACGCGTTCCACGCCCGAGGGCGCGCGCGACTACCTCGTGCCCAGCCGCGTGCAGCCGGGCAGCTTCTATGCCCTGCCGCAATCGCCGCAGTTGTTCAAGCAGATCCTGATGATCTCGGGTTTCGACAAGTATTTTCAGATTGTGCGCTGCTTCCGTGACGAAGACCTGCGCGCCGATCGCCAGCCGGAATTCACTCAAATTGATTTAGAGATGTCTTATCCGCAGCCTGAGCGCATTTATGAAGTAGTCGAGGGATTCTTGACAGCTGGCTTTGAGGCCGGCGGGTTTGCCATCAAAACGCCGTTTCCCCGCATCACCTACGACGAAGCTATCCGGCAATATGGCAGCGATAAACCGGATCTGCGTTTGCCGCCCATGGTCGACGTCCGCGAAGCCTTTGGACAGGACAACCTCACAACCTTGAGTGTCAACCCGAAATTGCCGGTGGTTGCGATTCGTATCCCTTCCGTCGGGGAGTTGTCGCGCAAGGAACGCGACGAGATCAAACCTTTGTTCAGCGGGAAGGGAAGCGCGAAGCTGTTTGAAGATTTCAAGCGCCTGGAAAAATCTTTTCCAGAGACCGCTGCCAAGGTACGCAACAAGACCGGAGCGGCTGCCGGCGACTTAATTGTGATCGTGGCTGGCGACAGCAAGCCGGCAGAACACAAATCCGAAGGTGGCGTGAAGCCGGAAGTCAAGCAACATGACCACGCGGTCTACACTGCCGCTGGCCTGCTGCGCGTGGCTTTGGGGCAAAACTATGCCGATCGTCACAAGCTGTTTCAACGCGGCGACTTTCGCTTTCTCTGGGTCACCGATTTTCCGATGTTCGAATACGACGAGGACGGACAGCGCTGGGCAGCTGCACACCATCCTTTCACCTCGCCGCACGAAAGTGACATGGACAAGCTCGAATCAGATCCCGCCGTTGTGCGAGCCTTGGCCTATGATGTCGTGCTCAACGGCACCGAATTAGGTTCGGGCTCCATTCGTATTCATCGCCAGGACATTCAGCGGAAGATTTTTCACGCGCTTGGCATGTCGGAAGAAGAGGCGCGCGCCCGCTTTGGCTTTTTCCTGGAGGCTTTGGAATACGGAACGCCGCCGCATGGCGGCATTGCTCTGGGGCTCGATCGTATCGTGATGATTCTGGCGGGGGCGGAAAGCCTGCGCGAGGTAATTCCGTTTCCCAAGACCGCTGCCGCAAAAGATCTCATGGTGGACGCGCCTACCCCCGTCACCGAAGCCCAGTTAAAGGAATTGGGAATCTCGGTTCGGAAGTAATCACGATTCAGGAATAAAAAAGGGGCGCGCTCTCGCGCACCCCATCCCTTCAGGAGGAAGACTCTTATCGTCCGTAGCCCGACGTCTGCATGGCCTGCCGCGAGATGTCGGCGGTTGAAGCGATCCCCTGCATACGCAGCTTGAAGTCGTCGGCGTTGGAGGCATTCTCCAAGGCCGTTTCGTAGTTGATTAATCCCGCCTGGAAAAGGTCCCACAGCGACTGATCGAAAGTCTGCATGCCATATTGCGAAGTACCTGCCGCAATGGCGTCGCGAACCGATCGCGTTTTCTCCGGCACGAGAATACATTCGCGGATAAACGCCGTATTGATCATGACCTCAACCGCGGGTACCCGGCCCTCAGCATCGGAACGCCGCACCAGGCGCTGGCTGATGATGGCGCGGAGCACCGCCGCTAATTGCAACCGGATCTGCTTCTGTTCCGGTGGCGGAAACACTGCAATGATACGGTTGATAGTTTCCACCGCATCCAGGGTGTGCAGAGTCGAGAACACCATGTGGCCGGTTTCGGCAGCATGAATCGCCGTACCAATCGTTTCCAGGTCACGCATTTCGCCCACCAGGATGACGTCGGGATCCTGACGCAACGAGGCTCGAAGGGCGGATGAAAAGTTCGGCGTATCCACTTCTACTTCCCGCTGGTTGACATACCCCTTCTTGTCGCGGTGCAGGAATTCGATCGGGTCCTCGATCGTAATGATGTGCTCGGCGCGCATCGAGTTGATGCGATCGACCATGGCCGCGAGCGTCGTCGATTTACCAGAACCGGTCACACCGGTAACCAGCACCAGACCACGAGGCATGTCGCAGATCTGCTCGACCACTTTCGGCAGGTAAAGTTCGTCCAGCGCTCGAATTTTCGTGGGAATGACGCGGAGTACCAAACCCACATTGCCGCGTTGCTGGAAAACGTTGACACGAAAACGGCCCAGTCCAGCCACGCCGTAGGCCATATCAATTTCCGTGGTTTCTTTGAACTTTTGTTTCTGGCGTGCCGACATCATGCTGAACGCCATGTTCAGCATGTCCTCGGCGCTGACCCGCGGCTGATCGGTAAGAGGGGCCAGTTCGCCATCAATACGCAGGTGAGGGTAGTTGCCGACCTTCAGGTGCAAGTCCGAAGCCCGGCGCTCCATGGCAATACGAAGCAAGTCGTCAATATTCATTGCGGAATGATCCGGATTGAACCAGTCCGTATCATGAACCGAAATGTCCATTACCCCAAGATGACCTTAGTAATTGGCCTTGCGGAAGGTGCCATGTCCGCAGACACGGAGCGACCCAAAAGGGAAACAAGGGCGTCAGCGCTTCGCCCTAATAAAAAAGCCGCCCCGAAAGGCGGCTTGTGAGCGGAGTTGATGCTATTACGCGGCGCTGCTGGCAGTTTCCTGCCCCTGCCAGGGTTCGTCGTAGCTGCCGCCATAAATGGACGGAACCTTCCCGCCCATCGGTCTCAAATAGCTGGAAAGCTGTCCGCGATGATGGATGCTGTGGTTGTTTACGAAGCCCAAGTAGAAAACCCCGGGCAAATTGAAGACTCCGTAAAAGTCAATCGGTCTGAGCAATTGCTCGGGCGCTAGTGCCTGGACGCGTTCCGCGGCACGTTTAAAATTCTTTTCGTACCACGCCGCCAGTTCTGCCGAGGTGTTGGGCAGATCCGTACGTTCACCTTCCATTACAAACTTGCCGTCAGCAATCCCGTCGAGGAATTGCACGTCGACACTTGCGATGTGACGCGCCAGTTCCCAACCTGTGCGAGCATTCGGATCGGGCCGGTAATCACGTTTTCCATCCGGAACGGCTGCCAGTACCTTCCTGGTGGTTTCCATCTCTCTCAACAACCCTTGCAGCATCATGTCTCGGTACGCCACGGCGACTTCTGCGGTGGGACCCTGGTGTGCTGTTGCCATATTCTTCCTCCTTATTGTTCTCTCGCTATGCTGTAATTTTGCGGACAAGCACAGAAAGGGCGCGATTTAGCGCCCCTTTAGTTTTTGAGAATGGCTGGTGTCGTGTTACACGCCAACCGGTTGCTTCGCGCGTACCGGGACAGGGGTCAGCCAGTGGAAGCGATCAGCCTTTTCGCCCGTCACGATGCCGTAAAATTCCTTCTGAATGCGCTTGGTGATGGGCCCGATCGTGCCCTTGGCGACACTGATCTTGTCGACCGAGCGGACCGGGGTGATTTCTGCCGCCGTGCCGCTGAAGAAGACCTCGTCCGCGAGGTACAGCATCTCGCGCGGAATTCCTTGTTCCACGACAGGAATACCAAGATCACGAGCGATAGTGAGTACCGAATCCCGTGTGATTCCCGGTAGAACTGAATTGCCCAGAGGTGCCGTCTGCAGGATGCCGTTGCGAACCACGAAAACATTTTCTCCGGAGCCTTCACTCACATAGCCATTGACGTCCAGCGCGATCCCCTCCGCGTAGCCGTTGATGATGGCTTCCATCTTGATCAGCTGAGAATTCATGTAGTTCGCGCCCGACTTGGCGATGGCGGGCAAAGTGTTAGGAGCAATACGGGTCCAGGAAGAGACGCAAACGTCGACACCCTGTTCTGCGTCGCTGCCCAGATATTTTCCCCAGGGGTAGTTAACAATATAAACTTCGGTCGGCGACTCGAAAGGGTTTACTCCCGCCTGCCCATAGCCGCGCAGGATAATGGGACGGATGTAGCACGGCCACACGCCATTCGCGCCGACCGTCTCCACCAAACCGGAAATCAGATCCTCTCGCGTGAAGTCTACGTCAATACGATAAATTCGCGCAGAATCGAGCAGGCGCTGCATGTGCTCGGTCGCTCGAAAAATTGCGGGCCCTGTCGGCAGCGAATAGCAGCGGATCCCTTCGAAAACCGAAGAGCCGTAGTTGACCACGTGCGACATCACGTGAATGCACGCATCATCCCAGGGGATCAGTTTGCCGTTGTGCCAAATATTGGCAGTCTTCTGAATCGCCATGCTCGCTCCTTATTACGTACTTAATGGACCAGCAGGGGAACCCACACATTGCCAATGGCTTTTCCGATGACTTAGCTCAGAGGTCATCGGAGCTGCGATGGCAAGTCATTATACCCGAGTGCTGGGATGCAATTTTCCCTCTTCCGGATGGAAAGAACGCATCGTCTCGGCGTCCATCCCCGTCAACCGAGACACGTGCCTCATCGTCATTCAGGGCAACTTGTGTACCAAATCTTGCATGCCAGCAAATGGCAAGTAGCTGGTTTTGACCCAATGAGTTATAAATGTCGCGCTCGCAAAATGGCCGCGCGTTGGTCGCGAAAAGGAAATACCCTGCGCATGAAAAAGCTCAATGTCTTCCTCCTGCCGTTGTTTTGTCTAGGTTTGCTTTCCCTTGCGCTGAATGCGCAACAGACCAGCCCGACGGCTGAAAAAGCGGAACCGCACGAATTCGTCATCGCGAATTTCAAAACCGAGAGCGGGATAACTCTGCCGCAGGCGCGTGTGGAATACGGTACTTACGGCCACCTCAACGCCGCCCGGGATAACGTGATCCTGCTTCCGTCACACTACATGGCCGACTACCACGGGTATGAATGGCTGATCGGGCCGGGGAAGGCGCTGGACACATCGAAGCTTTTTCTGGTAGCAACCGAGTTGTTTGGCAACGGCCACTCGTCATCGCCGAGCAATACGCCGGAGCCTTTCCATGGCCCGCGCTTTCCGGTAACCACAATTCGCGACAATGTCGAAGCGGTTCACCGGCTGCTCACCGAGGAACTGAAGGTGACGCATTTGCGCGCGATAATTGGCTTCTCCATGGGCGCGCAGCAGGCGTTCCAGTGGGCGGTCAGCTACCCGGACTTTGCGGACCGCATTGTTGCGACCTGCGGTACCGCCAAAACCTATCCTCATGGCATTGTGCGGCTCGAAGGACAAATTGCGGCGCTGACCGCCGACGCTGCCTTTCAGAACGGGGATTACAGCTCTCCGCCGAAAAAAGGCATGGAGGCTTTCGCGACAGTATGGACGGCCTGGCTCTTTTCCCAGGAGTGGTGGCGCAAGGAGCTGTGGCGGGAGACCGAAAAGCCGGGTACTACGTTCGAGCAGGTGCTGAACAATTTTCGCACCAATTTTATCCCCGGCGCCGATCCCAACAACCTTATCCTGCAGATGCGAACCTGGGAAAAACACAACGTTGGCGACACATCTGGATTCAACGGCGATGTAGAGCGGGCGTTGCGCTCAATCAAAGTGCCATTCCTGTATATGCCGTCAGAAACCGACCTTTATTTCCCGATTGGTGATGCCCGCTATGAGGCACAGTTCATGCCAACGGTTTCCCTGGTGCCGATTCCTTCGCTCTGGGGACACACCGCTGGTGCTGCCAGCAACCCGGCGGATGGCAAGTTTCTAAATGAAAAGATCGGGGAGTTTCTGGCGGCGGGTCGCTAGCTGCCAAATCGCTGGGACGGCCGTTTAGGCTTTAGTTCCGAGTATGCAGATTGGGTGATTCTTGGGAGCTCAGTGCCCGGGCCCCGACACCAAGTGAACCTGAGCTGCCGGTGCGGCCTGCTCTGACGCTACGCTGGTATGGCCCGGCAACTCGTCTCCACGAAATAGCTTGGCGGATCGCATGTCCGGCATCGCTTCATACGGCTTGCTGTAATTGTTGTTGGCATTCCAGAACAAGAAGCCGATTCCACCCTTTTCTTTAGCGGTTTTGACCTGCACTTCGATGTACTTGGGTGAGTATGTCTTGGTCCGCCACGCGAACGCCTGCAGCCAGGGACGAATCACCACTCCTGTGTCTTTAGTGATCAAAATAAAGCGGTCCATGGACTCGCCAATGAAGTGTTCCGGCGCGTCGCCAGGGCGCGCGTATCCGTCCATCCCAAAAAAGTGGGAGGGGTAGATCATGGGCGAGAGCACGTCGCAATAGCGGGCCATGCCCGGGATGTCCTGTCCGGTGTGGGCCAGGTCCACCGGCCTTTGCCATGCCATTACGCCAAAGACATCCAGCGAGAGAAGCACGCCTTCCGGGTGCAGCCCAGCATAGGCATGCTTAAGAAAATCGGTGATAACGTCGGTGCGTTTCCAGTCGGGATGCTCTTTCTGGTAAACGAAGCTGGCATCTTTTTGATCGCCCTCGGCAGGGAAGCGGACGTAATCGAACTGGATTTCATCTACCCCGGACTTGCCGGCATATCTGGCAAGTGCAATATCGTAATCCTGCACCTTGGGGTTGGAGGGATCCGTCCAAACCAGCTTGCCATTTTCTCGCCAGGGTTGTCCGGAACGGCGCGACTTAACCGCCAGCTCAGGATGGGTAACGACGAGGTGCTCGTCACGAAAGATCGCAATACGAGCAATGGCATGCATCCCCTGAGAGTGCAGGAAACGCGCGAACTTGGGAAGATCCGGAATGACCGGGCGCCGTTTGTCTACTGCAAGAGGATGATCAAAAGCTATATTCAGGATTCCGTCACTATCCTTGACGTCAAAAACGACAGCATTGCCGCCCAATTCCCGCCAGCGGCGGATGATGCGCAGACCATGCTCGCTGCCCGCCATCACTCCCGTCAGGTAAATGGCGCGTACTTCAAAATCGCGGGGCACAGCCACCGCGTTTTCAACGATGGGCGCGTCCAAAATTCCCGGAATTGTGATATTGTCACCAGCCTTAACAAAATTGCTGGATCCTCTGCCGTTGGTCTGGCGAATGGCATCGGCGAGTTCCGCCGAAGTCAAATAGGTGGTTTTCGAAAGGAAATGCCGCGCAATGGCGGGGATGCTATCGCCGCGCTGAGTCACATAGGCAAAAGTGCCCGGCGAAGTCGCGGAGGTCTGAGCCGAAACCTTGCTAGCGCTTGTTGTCACTGGCTGCGAATGCGCCAGCGCTTGTGCAGGCTGCGCGGCCGCCGCAGGAGTCAGATGGTTAAACCAACCCAAGCACGCAGCCAACATCAAGCTCGTGATCGCGATTGCGGAAAAGTGTCGGAGGCGCAAGTTGTTTGACCTCGGTTCTGGTACTTAGATGGATACTATCGGCCTGGAGTTTCGCCTGCCAGTTACTTCGGTCCAAGTACACGGTAACGCAGTAGATACGGCGCGTCCGCATTCGGTTGAGCCAAGAATCTTCCTGCATACAGCAAATTATTTCTCTTCTACCAGTCTCTGCGGGAGTTCCGTGTTGTGCCCATTCCTTGTAGGTGGGCATCTAAGGGGACAGAAAGAAAGGATTGGGCAGTACGACCGCAGGATGGCGAGCCGTTTGCAATGTACCAATGCGTTGGCGACAATGGACAACATTTGTCAGTCACGTACGTGGTCACTTGGTCAGTCTTCCAGGTGAGTTGCAGGCCCAAGAAAGGGAGAATACAGGGCCAGACCCTATGAAAACAGGACTTTGCACCGCACTGGATCCGAACCGCCGCAGCAGTGACGCCCGGGAATTTGACGGCGCCCTTCGTCGCAAGATCGTTGGCCAGGACCCAGCCGTCGAAAAGGTAGTCGAGATTTACCAGATGTTTCTGGCTGGATTGAACCCGCCCGGACGCCCCGTCGGGAACCTGCTGTTTTTGGGACCCACAGGCTCAGGTAAAACGCGAGTTGTCGAAGCTATGGCCGAATCACTTTTCGGCGATCCACGGGCCTGTATCAAAATCGACTGCGCCGAGTTCCAGCATTCACACGAAATAGCCAAATTGATTGGTTCGCCTCCAGGCTATCTCGGTCACCGCGAAACTCACCCACTGCTCACGCAGGAAGCCTTGAACCAGTGGCACACTGAAAAGCTGAAACTCTCGATCCTGCTGTTTGACGAAATCGAGAAGGCCTCCGACTCTCTATGGCAGCTGCTGCTCGGAATTCTGGACAAAGCGACGCTGACCTTGGGTGACAATCGTCGGGTCGATCTCTCGCAGTGCATCATTATCATGACCTCCAACCTGGGCGCGTCCGAAATGAATGGCCTGGTCGAGGGGGGTATGGGATTCTCCAGGGTTCAGGCTCAGGTAGATAACAAGCTCGACGACAAAATTAGCCGCACCGCCGTCGAGGCTGCTCGCCGGAAGTTCACGCCCGAGTTCATGAACCGCATCGACAAGGTGGTGGTCTTCAAGACGCTTCGGGCGGAGCACCTGCAGCAGATTTTGGAGATCGAATTGGGCATGGTGCAGCAACGAATCTTAATGGCGGCGGGCGCCAATCAATTTGTTTTCACCTGCACGCCAAAAGTGAAATCCTTGCTGTTGCACGAAGGCACGGATCCCAAGTACGGGGCGCGGCACTTAAAGCGAGCCATTGAAAAGAACCTCGTATTTCCGCTGGCCAACCTGGTTGCCACCGGTCAAGTCAGACTCGGTGACTTTGTGCGCGTGGATCTCACCGCCGAAGGCAAAATGACCTTCATCAAAGAAGCAGAAGGTGCGATGGTGCCGGTTTTATTGGAGCGTTACGGCGCCGCTGCGGCTCAGCCCGTTGCCGCCCGCACCGCTCGGACTGTAGCCAATCGCCGCGAATTTGGCGCCAGCCCACTGGAAAACAAATAGGTTGGTAGAAACTCATTTTATCGGGGCACCCTGAGGTGCCCTATTTTGTTTTATGTAGGGTTCGAGGAACGCAGTCGGGACGCATGCGCAAGGGACGCTTTTGGCCCGGCTCAACGCCCGCGCCAGTTGCTACTGCCTTGAGCACAATCAGGCTGGAGTCGTCTTGAAACTGCTCGCCGCAATGCTGTGACGCTGCGGCTAGCAGGGCGCCAATCGTCTGGCGGGCGCTAGAATTGAGGTTCTCCCTCGCAATGTGAATGATCTTCATTTCTCCGAATGGCTCTTCCTTCCCATCGCAGACTTCCACAAGCCCGTCGGTGAACATTGCCAGAGTATCACCATGGTTCATCTGCACTCCGCTCTGTTCATAGCGCCAATAAGGGAATTGCCCCAGAACTGCGCCGGCCGCTTCGAGTTCCTCGGCTTGGCCATCCGCTCGAACGAGCAGCGGCGGATTGTGGCCGGCATTGCAATAGGTCAGCCGACGGTCGATGTTGTCCAGCACACCATAGAAAAATGAAACGAATTTACCCGTCGGCGTTACTTCGCACAGAATGCGGTTTAACCGGTTACAGAGTTCCTGCGGCTCCAGCTTTTGCCGGACAAGCGGGGTCAATGCCGCTTGTAAGCTGGACATCAGCAAAGCGGCGGGCAAGCCTTTCCCGGCTACATCTGCAATGCAAAGCGCAGTGCGGCGGCTGTCGATCTGCACAACATTGTAGTAGTCGCCGCCAACGAAGCGCAGCGGCCGAGTCATCGCTGCCAGGTCAAAGCCCGCGATCGCAGGTAATTCGCGCGGCAGCAGATTCTGCTGAATCTCTCGCGCATCCTGCAGTTCCTCAGCGCGTTGCCGCTGCACTTGCCGTTCGGCCCTGCAGAGCGAAACCTGCCGCTGCAACTTTTCCAGGAGTTCGTGATTTTCCCAAGGCTTTTGTATGAAGTCGGTCGCGCCACGCCTCATGGCCTCGACTGCCAGGTCCACGCTGCTCCAGGCCGTCATGACCATTACTGGCAGTAGTCTGTCCAGAGACCGAATTTGCGACAACAGGTCGAGGCCCTCTCCCCCAGCGGTGGTATCGCGCGTGTAATTTAGGTCCATGATGACAGCATCGAATTCAGCGGTCTGTAGCGCTTGCAATACACGGGAAGGATGGGTGACGGCTTCCGTCGAAAAACCGGAGCCCCCGAGCAGCATTTGCAATGCTTCGAGAATGGCCGTCTGGTCGTCGGCAATTAGGACGCGGCTCACCGCTCGCGTAACTGGCTGCATTTCATGGACTGCCACTGCGTTCATGCAATACTCATTGGCACGATGCGGGCCAAATTCTCAGGCGCTGTAGGCGCCTGATTTCGCGGGGCGTCCTATCTCAAGATGTCCCGACCCGGTCGCCATGAACTGTGCGTTCCTAGAATCGTTCCGTCCGAAGATGGACACGACTAAGTAGAAAGTTAGTTCGAGGCGCTCACAGTCGCGGTTCGGTGCTGCGCTGCATGGCGTCGAGCTGCCAAGGACAAGATTCGAATACGCACCTGGCGTCCCTTGCAGCCGTCCGTTTCCGGACATAATCTTCCAGCAGCGGACATCCGTCCCCAGTCAACTTTCAGACATTCCAGTGAATCAGCTACAAAACCCGCTACTTAGAGGGTCGCAGAGATGGTAGGACAATTGCCCCTCCGACCTCGAAGAGTTTTCGCGTTGATCGCAGCAGTTTGGAATGAGGAGGTCGTGATGAGGGGACTGATTCAGGATTTTCACTACGTACTGCGGCAATTGCGCAAGTCTCCTGGATTCACTACTGGCGCGGTTCTTACCTTGGCATTAGCCATCGGCGCTAACGCCGTAGTGTTTAGCGTGATCAACGCATTCATACTCCGCCCACTGAATGTGCCTAACTCTTCGACCGTGTACAGCGTCGGCCATGTGAACGATATTTGGGGCTACGAGTCCTACCCTAATTATCTTGACCTCCGCGAGAGAAACCACACGTTCCAAGCTCTGGCGGCCAGCAATATCTCGGAAGCCGGGCTTGATTCGGGCGATGGGCCATCGCGAGCTTGGCTCTATGAGACGAGCGGCAATTACTTTGACGTAATGGGACTTCGGCCCTACCTGGGCCGTTTCTTCCAGGCCTCAGATGAGCACGGCGCGAACAGCGCACCTTACCTCGTTCTTGCGTATTCTTACTGGCAGACGCACTTTCACGAAGATCGTGGTGTCGTGGGCCGTACGGTCCAGCTCAACAAACATCCGTTCACGATCATCGGGGTGGCACCCCCTAAATTTGTTGGCACTTTCCTGGCCTTTTCTGCCGATTTTTTTGTGCCGATCGTTAACCAGGAGCAGGTGGACGGGGAGAGTTTGCTGAACGACCGCCGCAGGCATTGGATTAGCGAGGTGATTGGCAATTTGAAACCGGGCGTCACTCCGGCACAGGCGATTGCGGATCTGAACACCGTTGGCATGTACTTGCAGAAGACTTATCCGCAAGAGGAGAACGAAACCGGCTTTAGTTTGGGCCACCCGAGCGTCGGCGATGCCTTCGGGGGCGCGGTGCGGGCATTTCTGGCCGGACTGATGCTCCTTGCAGCGCTAATCTTGCTCGCTGCCTGTGCCAATCTTGGAAGCCTTTTTGCCGCGCGCGCAGCGGACCGGTCGCGCGAAGTCGCTTTGCGGCTGGCGCTCGGTTCGAGCCGCTCACGTGTGCTTCGGGGACTGTTTAGCGAAGCCGTGCTGATCTCAGTGTTGGGCGGAGCGGTTGGATTGTTGGGGAGCGTCTATCTTCTGCGCGCGTTGAGTACGTGGCAGCCATTTCCTGAATTCCCGCTAAACCTGCCTGTAAGCCCGGATGCCATGGTTTATGCCCTCGCCTTCGGGTTGGCTTTGATCAGCGGATTGCTTTTTGGCGCGGTTCCCGTAAAGCAAGTGTTGCGCACCGATCCCTATCAGATCATCAAGGTAGGGTCCAGCGGCAGGATGGGCCGAAGGATTGGCATCCGGGATGTCCTGCTTGCACTGCAAATTGCGATTTGTGCGGTGCTCATCACCTCTTCATTCGTTGCCGTACGCGGCCTGGCACGATCGATCCACAGCAATTTGGGGGTTGAGCCACAGAATGCCATGTTAGCCGAAACAGACCTTGGCATGGCTGGTTACAGCGCTGCTCAAGTACCTGCGGTGCAGAAGCGCATGATTGAAGCCATGAGTTCGATTCCCGGTGTGACTTCGGTGGGCTTGGTAGGTCAGTATCCGCCCTTGCATATGGGTTGGGATAGCACCAACATCTTCTCCGATGAGTTGACCGATTTGCGGCCATCGAATGCGACAGGCGAGGCGATCAAATACAACATATCTCCCGAATACTTCCAGGCGGCGGGGACGGCGCTACTGTCCGGCAGGAACTTCACCTGGCATGACGACAAGGACGCGCCCCGCGTCGCCATTGTTAACCAGGAGTTTGCCCGGAAAATATTTGGTTCCACTGCCGACGCGATCGGACGCTTCTACAAGACCGGCGACGGAACACGCAGGCAAGTCATCGGCGTCGTACAGGATGGAAAGTACACCGCAAACCTAGCCGAGAATCCGCAGCCAGCGATGTTTTTGCCGATTCTGCAATCTCCCTCAAACGAGACCTGGCTGGTCGTTCGCTCCGATCGCGACCCGCAACAGTTGGGGGCTGCCATACGAAGTTCATTGCGACAACTGGACGCAGGGCTGCCAGTTTTCATTCAGACATGGAGTTCGGAGATGAACGGAGCTCTTTTCGCTTCGCGCATGGCCGCATTGTCACTGGGTGTGCTGGGTGTGATGGGAGCGCTGCTGTCCATCACCGGTATCTTCGGAATGGCCGCGTATTCAGTGAGCAAGCGGCTGCGCGAATTGGGAATCCGAGTCGCCCTGGGCGGCCAACGTAAGGAGGTTTTAAAGGCTGCTCTGGGACGCGCGTTCAAATTGCTTGTCTTTGGCTCAGCCGTGGGCTTGTTCTTCGGAATTCTGGCAAGCCGGGTACTGGCTTACATTGTTTATCAGGCTACCCCTCGCGATCCGCTGGTGCTCGTAGGCGCGGTTCTGGCGATGTTTTCGGTGGGGCTGATCGCCACCTGGATTCCGGCGCGGCGCGCGCTGGCCGTCGATCCCATGATTCTGCTTCGCGAGGAGTAAGCTGGGACCGGGCTGGCGCCGCTGAACTTCCGTTTGGCTGAGGGCGATTCCTCTCGCATCGACGCGGATTCCTGCACTCTACGGCATCTGTTTTTCCATCCACAAAACATCCCAATATTTTCCGAACTTGCGTCCGACTTCAGTGAAAATGCCCACTCTGGTGAATCCAAAGCGCTCGTGAAGCGCGTTGGAGGCGGCATTGGGCTGGGCGATGCCTGCCACGATCCGGCGGACGTCCTCGCGTGCGAGCAAAGCAAACAACTCACGGTATAACGCGCTGCCTAGACCTTTACCGGTCGCGTCAGGATGGCAGGCAACGCTCACCTCCACGGTCGTTTGATACGCCTCTTTACTCCGAAACGATCCAGTTGCAGCGTAAGCGAGAATGCCACTTTCATCAGTAGCAACCAGAATTCGGTGCCGGCCTCCGTCACTGTGATCGTGAAACCAGGGCACGCGCTCTTCTGGAGTGAAGGGCCGAACATCGAAAGTGATATGCGTGTTCCGGACGTAGTGGTTGTGGATCTCCGTAAGCTGTGGCAAATCCGCCGGACATGCAGGTCTGATGATCATGTTGCAAAGTCGGAGAGTTTGGCAGAGAAAAGATAACCCCGGTTCTGAAATCCTCGCTGCTCATAAAATCTATGAGCGCTAGTGCGGTGGAAACCTGAATCCAACTCGATGCGGGAGGCGTTTTGTCGCTTCGCTACCTCAATCGCGGCCACCAGCAACTCGGTACCGATGCCACGCCCGCGTACAGATTCGTCGACTACCAGCTCGTCAATGTGGGCAAGGAACCCTTGCTGCCAAAGGCTGTTTTTCAGCGTCAGGGAACAAAATCCCAGGACCCTGCCGTCGTCCTCCGCGCAGAGATAGCGCTGCGCTTTACCCTGCAATCCACGCCGGAAAGCGGCTCGCAGCCGGTCAACATCGAGTTCAATGGACGGCCAGAGTTGATGCAAGAGCTCGATGACGTGAGGGAAGTCGTCCAGTCTGCACTCACGAATCGCTGCCATTCCATGAATATAGAGTCCGGCACCGAGAACCGCATTAACGCTCTCGTTATGCCGGCCATAATAATTTCTTATTCGTGCTGCGCAGACGAGGGGCAACCTGGGCTGCTGGACAGGTCAAACCGCTCAGAAACTCTTGCGGATCGGATGGTTTTTTTGTGTTATTTCTTAGTGCGCAGGAAGAACGACGAACGAAGAACCAAGAACGAAAAACCGAGAACCGACAACTGAGAACCGCTCCACCTAGCTACCCTTCTTTAATTCCACGAGAACCTGTCGGGCAATCTCTTTGAGCGTCTCGAAAACACCGACCCCCTGGAAAGCAACCGATTCAATGACCGGCTCGTTTTTCCTCTGCAGTTCCTGTTTCAATCTGTCCGTGGGCAGGACGTTGGGAAGGTCACGTTTGTTGAGCTGCAGTACGTAAGGAATATTCTCGAAATTGTAGCCATGCTCCTGAAGGTTGGACATTAAATTGTCCATAGCTTCCAGATTGGCGTCCATTCGTTCTTCCTGCGAGTCGGCCACGAATACGATTCCGTCCACGCCTCGCAGGATCAGCTTGCGGCTTGCATCATAGAAAACCTGCCCGGGGACCGTGTACAGGTGAATCCGGGTCTTGAATCCGCGGACCGTGCCCAGATCCAGGGGCAGGAAATCAAAGAACAGCGTACGTTCGGTCTCCGTAGCAAGCGAGATCATCTTGCCTTTTTGTTGTTCGGCGGTCTTCTGATAGATGTACTGCAGGTTGGTCGTCTTACCGCCAAGGCCAGCGCCGTAGTACACGATTTTGCAGTTGATCTCGCGAGCTGCAAAGTTTATGAAACTCAAGTTCCCTCAGAGCTTACCGCCGACCTCTCCGTTGATAAGAGACGCCTGACGCTGATTGAATGGGATGATAACCGCTTGATTTTATACCACATGCGCCCGGTGTGCCGCCGCGACGCAGGTTACTAATGGGTACCGCCCCGGTTCAGGGCTGAGACGCGCGCTCGGGCGGCAGCGGGTAGTACCCGGCCTTGGCGTGAATGTCGAGGTTCGGAATGTCGACTCGCACCTCGATGTCACGATAATTGTCGGTCTGCGCCACTTTGGTCTGATAACCGAGCGTGTACTGGTTGCGCGCGTCCCCCATAGCACTAGCGTAAGCAGTTTCGATGGCTTGCGGCGAGAGCTCGGTGAAAACTTCGCCGCCGGTCGCAGTGGAGTACTTGGGCAGCAGATTGTCGTAGCCGAAGCGCGGAATGTGCAACTTGGAAAGCTTGTTGTACACCGGCACGGCGGAAGAATCGGTTGCGATCGCGTACACAGCAATCTGGTTCGAAAGCAGCACCTTAAGAGTGTCGGCGTAGCTTGCGGTGCTGCCAAGTTCGCGGCCACTGCTGACGACGAAGATCACTTTGCGACGGGTGCGATCCTGCTTGCTAAGGTCGAGCGCGGCTCGCAGAATCGCATCGTTCAAAACATGCGACTGTTTGGGAGGAGTGTAGACCGGCTGAGGAGTTCCTCCGAGGGGCTGGTTATTCACCGTTGGGCCCGAAGCGAGCGGGCCGCTTACGACCGGGACTCCGGTATTGCGCCCCGATGCATTCTTGAGTTGGTTGAACGCTTCGGAAAGCCGCTGATTTACCGCGGAAAACCCGGTAATGCGCCCAACGGTATCGCTGAACGTGTAAAGGGAGACCTGGTCGTACTGGCTGAACGAGCCTAGCAACGCGGAAAAACTCTGCTGAACCTTCTTGACGGCGGTATCGGACATTCCGAGATCGACAATCACCGCCGCCGAGAGGAAAAATGGATCGCTGGTGAAATAGGTCAGCTTCTGCTTGACGCCATTTTCCAAAACCTCGAAATCGCTGGGAAGAAGTCCCTCGACCAGCCGGCCCGTATTTTTGTCCTTGACCGTGACCGGCACGGCAACAAAATTTACCCGGGTCGAAAGCGTGTAAATCTCATCCCTGGTATTGACCGGAGCATTCGTCTCGCCGCCTTGGGGAACAGCTTTGATCGCAGGAGGTGGCGAGGCAGGAGCCGGTTCTGGGGCTGGTGTACTTTGATTCGTGGGCTCGGGGGCCTGTGGAGCCGGGGTTGAAGGAGACGCCGGTGCGGTGGGAGCAGGGAAAGGTTGTGGGGGGCGAGTTGCGGAGGGCGCATCTGGAATGTTGTCTTGCGGCTTATTCTGACCCTGCTGCGCCCAAATGCTGGACGTTGCGAAGCACAGCAGTCCTGCGAATGTCCACTGCGCCCATGCCCATCTCCGGACCACTTTGACACCGTCCTTTAGCAAACCGTGCAAATTCTTCTAGGTAGATGCCCAAACCAGCCGACTTGGTGCATCTAAGAGTACAGTACTAGAGTAGCAAAACTACCCAAGCATTCTCATGTTAAACATCTCCCGCTTTCGAGCACTTGGCGCCCTTGCAATAGCGTTTTTCTTCACTTGCACCGTCGCCGCTGCGCAACAGGATGGCCCTCAGAACGACCAGGATCAGTCGGTAAGCACCCTGAAGGTCAACGTCAACGTTGTGCAGCTGTTCTTCAACGTGAAGGACAAGCACGGTGCGCTGATCCCGGGTCTTACCAAAAATGACTTCGACGTCTCCGAAGATGGCAAGTCGCAAACCATCAAGTACTTTACGGCGGAGTCAAACTTGCCGCTTACTCTGGGCATTCTCATTGATAGCAGCGGGAGCCAGCAGCGCGTCTTGGGTATGGAGCAGGATGTTGGCGGCCAGTTCCTGAATGAAATTCTGCGGCCCAAAGATCTTGCGTTTGTCATCAGCTTCGACGTCAATGTGGATCTGCTTCAGGATTTCACCAGCTCGACGCGCGACCTGCGCGCGGCTCTGAATAAAACCCGTATTAACACGGGGGGCGGCGGGAGCAGTATCCCGGGTTTGGGGGGTGGTCCGGTTCCGACCTCAAATATTCCGCGCGGGACTTTGCTTTATGACGCGGTTTACCTCGCTGGTCATGACGAGTTGTCCAATCAAGTTGGACGCAAGGCCATGATCATCCTCACTGACGGAGAAGATCAGGGTAGCCAGCTCACAATCAAAGATGCCATCGAGGCGGCGCAAAAAGCCGATTCTATTGTTTACGTCCTGCTGATTGCGGATCGCGGCTTTTATGGATTTGGCGGCTACTCCGGTGATAGTGCGATGAAGAAATTGGCGGCTGAGACCGGTGGCCGGGTCATTCAAGTCGGAAACAAGTACGAGAAGTTGAAGCAAGCCTTCGACCAGGTTGCTCAGGAGCTCCGCAGCCAGTACAACATCGGATACACGCCCACCAATAACCGGCTCGATGGCACCTTCCGGCGCGTCGAAATCCAGCCCAAGAACAAGGATTACAAGATCCAGGCCCGCAACGGCTATTACGCGCTCGCGCCGAAATAGCACCGGCCTCGAAGTCCGTCCGGTACTGCGACGTTAACCCGCGAGCAGGGCAACGCGGCTGGCACAACCACGGCAGAAAACATTCTGCTTCAAGTCAATCCATTCCACCGCGTGCGACGGCGCCATCGCACAGCTGTAATCATCGCAATGCGCGAGGTCGAGAGTGTGCCCAATCTCGTGGACCGCTTCTTTGATCAGCCTCGCACGGAATAAGGACGAATCGTCGGGTAGGCCGTAGAACTCCTGCCGCAAGCGATGACCAGAGATGACGGCGCAGGGACCTCCCATCTGTGCCTCGCCAAACACAAAAGTCAGAATCGGAATGTAAAGGTCCACGCTCGCGATTCCCAGCACGCGCCAGGAATCCCTGCGCACGTAGTCCTGCATGCATTTCAGAATTTCGGAGGAGTGATACTGCAGCCTTTCGCCGTGCAGAGCGAATCTCGGGTTCAGGCTATAGCCGAGAATTTCGCAGGGGACCGCAAACAGGCGAGCCAGTTCGGGAGCCAGTTGTTCCAGGAGGCTGCCCGGCAGTTCCCCCACCGCCAGTAGATGCAGCAGTTTCATCTGGTTTCAACGGTCTGTTTGCTCCAGCCGTACTTCTTGATCTTGTGGTGCAAGGTAACCCGGTCGATGTCCAAAACCTCGGCCGCCCGGGTCTGATTCCAATTGCAATGCTCTAAGGTGCGCAGAATGTGTGCTTTTTCGATATCTTCCAAAGTTTTTGTCGAACCGTTCGATAGGCCAGCCTTAAGAATGAAATCCTGATCGCGGAGTTCAGGCTCTTGAGCGACGACCATAGCCCGCTCAACCGCGTTCTCCAATTCGCGTACATTTCCCATCCATGGCTGTTGTTGCAGCAGGCCCATCGCTCCAGGGGCTACCCGCGTTACCTTTTTGTTCATGGCTAGCGAAAACTTGCGAATGAAGTGGTTGACTAATGCAGGAATGTCGTCGCGCCGCTCCCGCAATGGAGGCAATTCGATCCGGAAGACATTCAGCCGGTAAAACAGGTCAGGACGAAACTTACCCTCCTCAATAAGTTTTTCGAGATCTTTGTTCGTCGCAGCCACGCAACGAAAATCAACTTTGATGGGCTGGTTACTGCCCACGCGAACAATTTCTTTCTCCTGCAGAACCCGCAGCAGATCGGTTTGGGTCTTCAAACTTATGTCGCCGATCTCATCCAGGAAAACTGTGCCGCCCTCGGCAATCTCGAACTTGCCTTTTTTCCGGTACTGCGCGCCGGTGAAGGCGCCCTTTTCGTGCCCGAATAGTTCGCTTTCCAAGAGGCTCTCCGTGAGAGCGCCACAATGGATGACGACCATGGGATGAAAGCGGCGCAGACTGGCTTGATGAATGGCGCGTGCGACCAATTCTTTTCCTGTCCCGCTTTCTCCGGTGATTAATACCGTGGCATCGGTCGGACCAACGGTTCCGATGGCATCAAACACCTTTTGCATAACCGCGCTCTGCCCAATCACATCCTCGGGCGGGGCGACTTCTGCAACCGCTTCCCGCAGGCGTACGTTCTCCTGCTCGGTTTTGCGGTGCGCCAGAGCTTTCTTGACCAGGTGTGAAATCTCATCGGGGTCCAGCGGCTTGGTCACGTAATCGTAGGCGCCATTCTTCAACGCCGTTACGGCCGTTTCCACCGACGCGTAACCCGTCATGATGATGACCATCAAGTCGGGATCGATTTCATGCATGCGGCGCTGCAATTCGATGCCATCGGTACCGCGCATCTTGATATCGACCAGAGCCACATCCCAGCGGTGCTCGGCCAGCCGGGTCAGCGCGTCATTGGCATTTTCCACGCTGGTAACCGCGTAGCCCTCTTCCTGAAACCATTTGCCCAGCGAATCGCGCACGCTGAGTTCGTCGTCCACGATCAGCAGTTTTCCTTGTTCACTCACGGCTATCACCTCGCTATTGCGCCGGCACTGGCGCCCGCGCCTGCCAAGGCGGCTTCTATTCCGTCGATAGGCAATGTGACAGTAAATGTCGTGCCACGGCCTGCTTCACTTTTCACCTGAATATGCCCACGATGTCTCTCAACGATGCTGTGGCTAATGGCAAGGCCCAGGCCAACACCCTTGCCCGATTCTTTCGTCGTAAGGAAAGGCTCAAAGATCTGCGGCAGAATCTCTGCGGGAATTCCGTGGCCATCGTCCCGCACTTCAACTTCAACCTCTCCCGAATCAGCGGTGGCTCGCGTTGTCAGCCACAGATTCCCGCCGCGCGGCATGGCATCAATCGCGTTCATAACCAGGGCCAGAAGAACCTGTTCGATTTGTGCCGGATCACAATGGACGGTGGGGAGGGCTTCAGAAAAACTCCGTTGCAGTTGAATTCCCGTCATTTCGAGGTTGTGTTGCACCAGGCGAATAATGCGATCTACCAGCCGGTTCAAGTCCGTTTCTTCCGGATGCATGGGAGTAACCCGGGAGAACGTCAGCAGGTTCTTGACGAGATCACCACAACGGCGGCTTTCGCTGGCGATCAGATCGAGGCACTGGAAAGCCTCCTCGCCATGCTTTCCGGTCGCCTCACCCTTTCCCAACCATTTCCGAAGTAATTTGGCATAAGTCAGGATGCCCGACAGAGGATTGTTGATTTCATGCGCCACTACGGCCGCCATCTTGCCGATGGAAGCCATCTTTTCCACGATCAGCATCTGCTCATGCGCACGCTTCAGTTCACGCGTCTTCTGATCGACTTTTTCTTCGAGGGTGCGCGTCCAGGCCTGGTTCTGCGCGTCGGCTGCTTGTAACTGCCGGCTCATGCTGTTGAATGACCGTGCCACATCGCCAATTTCATCATTCGAGCCTGGGGGAATTTGGTAGCCGAGTTCGCCTGCCGACAAGCGCTCGGTTCCGGCGTGGAGCGCATGCAACGGCCGGTTAACCATTCGCCACACGAACAGCCCGCTCAGAACCGCAACCAGGAGCATCACCAGCAGCGTGTAAGCGAGCATCTTTCGGCTGTCTTCTGCCAACTGAATATCGGCTTTGGCCAGCGACAGGTTTGTGTCGAGCACGCCCAAAATCTGTTGAGTCGCGGGATGCGCATGGCACTCGGCATTGGAACAGGCCGGCTGGTTCTCGAGGGGGGTAATAATTCCTAACACCCGCCCGGAGCCGTTATGCCGGTAGATTCGAAAGCGGTCACTGCGGTTCAAACGTGCCAACGGACGCGACTGAGCGTGACAGCCGTAGCAGGCTTCTGCCTTCATATCGACCGTGTGGCTGATCTCATCCGGCTCGCTGGAATAGCTGATTCGGCCGTCCTGGTCAAAAATCCGGATGCGCACCATGCCAGGCTCGTTCGCCATGGTTGCGACCAGTTGATGCAGGCCATCGCGATCGTTGTGCAACATGTAGGAAATTGTGCTGCGCTTCACAACATCGCTGACACGTTCCGCGCTGGTCAGCGCTGCAGCCTCAAGATGCTGCCGGTGCAATCGAATGCTTAAGTAGCCCAACAGCGAAAGGCTGCCGATCAGTGTCGCAGTCAGCAGCACGATTAATTTGGCGCCTAGGCTGTGGCGCAGTTGGGGCCACTGAAACCTGCTCTGCCACTTTGCGTCAATCTGAGGCATGACCCAAGACAGGAACTCTTGCCCCCTCCGCTACGTCAGGTTGCTCAAGTACAACCGGGTGCACCTCGGTGCCGAAGATGGGCAAGTACTTTGCCGCCAGCCCAAACAACGCGAACCCGCACGCCACGATCGCTCCGGTGACTGCAAGCTCGGTCCACTTCGGCACATAGTGCATTCCGGCCGCGTTCTCGAGGCCCGTGATGCTGACGTTCAAACGATTGGTAATGAAGCCCAGTAGCACCAGAACCGAACCTAGATACAGTCCCCCCACCTTTTCTCGTACTCTCCGTTGCGCCAGCAGGATGAGAGGTGCGACGAAGCTCAACAGCAGCTCTATCCATAGCAGGTACATCTCGTAGCTGGGCCGGACGAGGAGGGGAAGTACGCCCCGGTTCCACAGGTCCTCAAAACGCAGGATCGCTATTACTCCCAGCACCACCAATAGCACCCTGCCCAGTTCCTGCAGGATCGGCAACTCAAGCTGCCTGCCGAAGTACTTGGCGCTCATGCACGACTCGAAAATAGTCATAGCCAGACCTACGGCTATCGCTGAGAGGAAGAAAAAAATCGGCAGGAGAGGGCTGTACCAGAAGGGATGCAGCTTTTCCGGCATAATCAGGTAGAGCGTTCCCAGCGAAGACTGATGGAGTGTCGAGAGGATAATTCCGCAAATCACAAGCGGAATCAGAACTCGATGCAGGACCCTGAGAGCTTTACGCAGCTTGTACCGTTCCAGAACGATTGGCGCGAATTCCAGGGCCAATACTGCCGTGTAGAGCATCACGCAGTACGCCACTTCGAACATGACCGAATGGGGATTCCGCATAATCAGGGGGTGCCAGATGCGATATGGCCGGCCCAAGTCATACATCAGGGCTACACACACCAGCAGGTAACCAAGGAATGCGGTCAGCACGGTCGGCCGGACGATAGGGCGCAGGCGCTTGATGTTGAAAATGTGCACCGCTGCGGTCAAAGTAAAGCCGCCCGCCGCCAGCATCACTCCGCAGAGGACATCGAAGCCAATCCACAGGCCCCAAGGAAACTGATCGGATAAATGAGTTGACGCCCCGAGGCCCCGCGAGAAGCGCAGCAGCGTGGCATAAAAACCGGCAGCCATCAGTGCCAGGAAAACAGCCTTCCAGAAGGTCAGTCTGAGTTTCATTGCCTGTTCTCCTTGCCACTGCCTTCGAGTTTGCCTTCTGCCGCGGCCACCTCTTCGCGACGGTGAGTGATCCACCACACACCTCCCAGCAGCATGCCGCCGAGCGGAATGAAATCGGGAATTCGGGAGAGCACGCGGTACGTCAACATGGGAAGTGGGTCGCGGGTAAGGCTGGCACTCAACCCGAACTCTTCAAAGGGCACACTCGAGAGCAGCAGCACGGATGTGCCGCCTACTTCATTCAATCCATAGATCTGGTTAATGTATTTACCTGGGTTATCGACAATCCGTTGTTTGGCTTCGGCAATGAGTTCGTCTCGATCCCCGAACTTGGTAGCGCCGGTGGGACAAGTCTCTGCGCAGGCTGTCGGCTTGCCCCCGGTAACCCGCTCGGAGCACATCGTGCATTTCTTCACGCGCGGCAGAATCGCATTCCACTCGTATTTGGGCACCCCGAATGGGCATGCCACCATGCAGTAGCGGCATCCCATGCACCGCTCTTGGTGATAGACAACCGGGCCAGCCGCCGTCTTCTGCAGTGCTCCGACCGGACATACCGACGCGCACGCGGGATCAGCGCAGTTCATGCACAAACGCCGCATGAACTTGTCCCCCTTCGCTAGGACTACGGTGTACTTGTGCTCCGATTGCTTTTCTTCGCCTGCAATCGCCTCGTTGTAGGGAAGTTTGTTCTGGTCCGCACAAGCCTGCTCGCACTGCTTACATCCGATACAAAGAGTTGCATCGTATAAAAGCGCCTTGCTCATCGAGTTCTCCCGTATGTTCCAGGCGAATCTATGGAGCGACTACTCCAGGACACAGAGCTCCGCGGCTGCAGGACAGGAACGATGGAATGCTCCTTGAATTGGGACCGTGCCGCCGGCGAGGGTGTTTGCGAGCTGGACACCCGGGTCTGGAGAGGGAAGATCTTCAGGCCCGGGTGGGCTGTGCCTCGATCGAGGGTGATTCCGCGGAACAGCTCAGAAGTGGTTTCTGTAAGCTTCCCATTCCGGCGTTCCTTCAGCCGCGATGCGACCGACGCTCTCACGCGCCACCCCCCTTGCCCTGCCGGTCTGGCGGCCCAAGCAACCGCCCCGGCCCGCAAGCAGGTACAGCCAGTCTCGACCTACTTGTTCAACTCGCGAACGTAGTTGATGACGGCCTTCAGTTGCTCCTCATTCAGAGCCTTGGCCGCACCCGCATGCTTCGCGTTGGTCTGAACGAATTTCGTGAGTTCCTCGTCCGATTTCTTTTTCACGTCGTCTGACTTCAGTGCTGGTATCTTGGCAGCCGGCTTCCCGGCTCCATCCGCTCCATGGCAGACGGCACATTTTGCTTTGTATAGGCCAGCGCCATCATTAGCGGCCCAAGACAGGTTAGGAATGAGGATGAATAATGCCACTGCCACTGTCACAATCAGCGCTGCCAGCTTCGTGATCTTCATAAAAATGTTGTTTTTCTCCTTGTAAGATTTCGCCGCAATGAAAGCAGTGGCGCTTTCGCGGGGTTCCAGCAACTGTTGCGAATTTAGCCACTGGTGAATCTCCTGCGTCCAGGCCTGCTGAACTCTTCATCAGCCATAATCTGCTGCTGATGAAAGTTTCATCTATTGCTGGTTCCGGCTGCCGTGATTCGAATCACCTTTGTGGGTGACCGCCGTCGCCAGAGAGTGTCCATAAACACAATCAACAGTCCTAAAGGAAGAAGCTCTGTAAGAGCCTTGGGCTAGCACCGGGAGCCATGATCGTGAGACCGGCGAAAACTGACGACTGAGGACTGACGAGTGACAACTGTTTTTATGACGACGCTCACATGCTCAAGGTGACGCCTGTCACCGCAGCACGTGTAATGAGCAGCTATTCTCAGGCTGGGAAATATCCAGACTTCCTATTGCGAGAAATATAACTATGGCTTATGTCATTCTTGATAGCTGCATCAAAGACTCACTTTGCGTCGACGCTTGCCCTACCGATTGCATTCATCCCAAGCAGGATGAGCCGGGATTTGAAGCCGCAACGCAGATGTACATTGATTCCAATGGCTGTATTGACTGCGGCGCTTGCGTGCCGGTCTGCACCTCGGATTCGATTAAGACGATTGACGAGCTGACGGAGGAGCAGAAGCCCTTCATCGAGAAGAACGCCGCCTTCTACTCTGCCTGAAGGCCCCGCTTCCGCGATTCTCAAAGACGTGGTCGATTTCCGGAAATAGTGGTACTGTCCGTGCCCCATGCCATTACGGATCTGCGCTGAAGAAGATTCGCTCGCGTTATCTATTTGACAGCGGTCAAAGCCTGTTTCTATGCTGCTGGCCTTGGGAACATGAAGATCCAGAAGTCCACCAAGCGCTTCGAACGATGGCTGGCGCGGCATACTTCGCTGGTGCAATCTGACCTGCGTCTGAAACACAAACGAATGGCCGAAAGCCCCTTCATGTTTCTGCGGGCCACCTTCTATCGCTGGGTGCAACTCTGGCCAGATCTCTGTCCGAAGCTGGCGAAGGCGCCTGGTGTGCTTGCGGTGGGGGACCTCCATATTGAGAACTTTGGAACATGGCGTGACTCGGAAGGCCGGCTGATTTGGGGGGTGAACGATTTCGATGAAGCCTACGAGATGTCTTATACGAACGACCTCGTGCGCTTGGCAACCAGTGCCATCTTGGCGGCTGATGACAAACGACTTAGCATCGAGCCCAAGGCAGCTTGCGACGCCATCCTGAAAGGTTACTGCAAGGCTCTGAAATCCGGTGGGCATCCTTTTGTGCTCGGGGAGCACAACAAGTGGTTACGCGACATCGCGGAAAGCGAACTCCGCGATCCGGTGCATTTCTGGGAAAAAATGGACGCATTGGAAAGTGTTACTGACAAGGTTCCGGTAAGCGCAATCGAAGCTCTCGAGCATCTCCTCCCTGAGCGTGGGCTCCCGTACAAACTGGTGCGCCGAGTTGCAGGCTTGGGCAGTCTCGGGCACCAGCGCATAGTTGCCATTGCGGAATGGCATGGTGGGCGAATCGCCCGCGAAGCAAAAGCTTTGGTCCCGTCTTCATGCTACTGGGCGGCGGCTGGGGACGGTTCGCCGGAAATCGCGTATTCCGCGATCATGACCCGCGCCGTGCGATGCCCGGATCCCTTCGTCCGACTACGAGGGCATTGGATTGTGCGCCGGCTTTCGCCGCACAACTCTCGCATCGAGATCGAATCTCTTCCCGCCAAACGGGATGACTTGAAGCTCTTGGAGTCGATGGGTTGGGAAACAGCCAATATCCATATGGGAACTCCCAATTCTGCGCGCAAGATCCTCCGAGATTTGCAGAGGCGGCAGTCGGCCTGGCTACATGAGAGCGCAGCCAGCATGCGCGATGCAATTGCAAGTGACTGGCATGACTGGAAGAAAATGACCGCGTAGATCGTGTTTAACTCGCAGCGGCCAGCGTCACCCAAGGTTGCCGTTCCGGAGAAGGGATGTGCGCTGTTGGTTCGTATTCCTGTAGCGCCACCACCAGGGCTCGCAGCATGGGCGCGAAGCAATAAGGGTTCTCGCGCAGAGCGCGATCAAAACTTTCACGGCACAGCGTGATTTCCGCGAGCCTTGTCGCTCCAGTCAGATCTGGTTCCACGCTTAGCAAGCGCGTCGCACGTATGGCAGTCGCTCTGGCATCCGGAGAGGTCTTTGCGAAGGGGCACTCCAGGCTGCCGGCTGCCATCCAGTGCGCGACCAGCTGCTCGACATGGGCGACGCTGCAGCTGCAATGAATCCCTGCGCGCCTCGCTATCGCATCATTCCAGGCGAGAACCCATAGACGATCGTCCCATGGATTTTCCGCGACCAGATACCACGTCTGGTCGGGCGATCTGGTTGCTTCACAGATAGCACAACATACCTTCGCGTCTATCACCGCAATCTCCACTCACCCCACTCTGTTGCTCGGTCTTTTCTGCAATCGTTAGCCTTGGGCGGTAGCTGGCTGGGAAGCTTCCTCTCGGCGCAATGGCAATACATCTATACCGCCACGAGAGTCCGCGGTCAGAGTGAGCACCGAGGAGCACGGATTGCACAACCAGAAATACTCAATCCGGCGGGGCGTTTTCTTGCGGCAATCCACGCCCCCCGGATTTTTCAGTCCAGTGCTTTCGACAAGAAACAATTTGCCTTCCGTAAGTCGCCGCAGGCGGCTGGAGCATGAAGGGTTCGCGCACTTAAACAACATGACGAAGCTCCTGCGCATTGCCTGACTGTTCTTCGGGGGAGGGCTTTTCGGCCAGGCGCTGCATCCTTGGCAGCACGTGAACCGCCATGTTCCTCGAGTGCTTACGCGGGCATCACTAGTGACTGCAACCAAGCACTTGCGTGTAGCCTCACCCTACTCGGGTGCCATGAAGAAGTGAGCTGTTGCCGCCCTTTGGGCGTAGGTGTCGAAAGGTCGTCAATGATGACTGAAAGCCACACTTGTACCCTGACCACCCGCGCAGGCTGGGACACTGGAAGTGCCAACTCGCAGCCGGCCAAGAAATGTCGCGTGGGTCGATAACCGCGGTCGATGGTCACTTGCGCTTGTGATAAGCCTCACTGCCCCCTCGCCCATCACCGGCAGAACATAGCGAGTTGATCAAAGCTACGAGTGCGCGAGGGAAAAATATGAAGAAAGTCGTCATTCTAGGTGCCGCTGGGCGGGATTTTCATAATTTCAATGTTGTTTTTCGCAACAACGCTGCATTCAATGTGGTGGCTTTTACTGCCACACAGATCCCCGACATCGCCAACCGCAAATACCCTCGCGATTTAGCGGGTCCACTTTATCCGCAAGGAATTCCGATCTTCGAAGAAAAGGACCTGGAAAGGGTCATCGCGGAAAACGCAGTCGACGTTGCGGTGTTCTCCTACAGTGATGTTGCTCATGCCACAGCGATGCACCTGGCATCGCGCGTGGTGGCGGCCGGCGCGGACTTCTGGTTCCTCGGCACTCGTCATACGCAGGTGAAAGCGGAAGTGCCGGTTGTCTCGATTTGCGCTGTCCGCACCGGCTGCGGGAAGAGCCCCGTGTCTCGCCTGGTTGCCTCGTACCTGAAACATCTTGGCTGGAAGCCAGTCATCATTCGCCACCCCATGCCCTATGGAGACCTCTCGGCGCAGGCTGTACAGCGCTTTGGCTCGATGGAGGATCTTGTCAGGCATCAGTGCACGATCGAAGAGCGAGAGGAGTATGAACCTCATCTCCGGCAGGGAACCGTCGTCTATGCCGGCGTGGATTACGAGAAGATTTTGCGCCAAGCTGAGCAGGAGGCCGACATCATTCTCTGGGATGGAGGGAATAACGACACCCCGTTCTATGTCTCCGATCTGGAGATCGTGGTGGTTGACCCGCACCGGCCCGGACACGAAATTGGCTACTACCCAGGCGAGGTAAATCTACGCCGCGCCCAGGTCATCGTCATCAACAAGGTCGATACCGCCAAGCCTGAGAATGTGCAAACCGTCCACGAAAATGTCCGTAAGAACAGTCCCAAAGCCACGATCCTCGAAACGGCCTGCCGCGTCTCGGTGGCTTCGCCGGAAGTGGTGAAGGGGCGTCGCGTGCTAGTGGTTGAAGATGGCCCAACGCTCACTCACGGAGAAATGGCTTATGGCGCAGGGGTAGTGGCAGCTCGTCAATGTGGCGCTTCCGAAATCGTGGATCCGCGGCCGTATGCCGTCGGATCGATTAAGAGCACCTACGAGCGCTACTCCCATCTGAATTCGATCCTGCCCGCGATGGGCTATGGCGCAACCCAGTGCCATGAACTGGAGGAAACCATCAATCGCGTGCCTTGTGACGTGGTGCTGGTCGCCACTCCGGTAAATCTGACCAGCATTCTCAAAATCAATAAGCCGAGCGTACGCGTCTCCTATGAAGCCGAGGAACTGACCAAGCCCGGGCTGGTGGAAATTCTGACCGAGTTCACCGCCAGCAGGAAACCACTCACGGCGGAGGTAGTTTCCAAATGAAGGATTTCCTTTCTATCAAAGATTTCAGTCCGCAACAGATCCGCCGTTTCATAGATATGGGGCGACGGGTTAAGGCAATTCCCGAGGCATACACTGCCACGCTTCGCGGCAAGACGCTGGCCATGATTTTTGAGAAGCCGTCCTTGCGCACGCGGGTCAGTTTCGACGTTGGCATTCATCAGTTGGGCGGCTTCTCGATTTACCTCTCCCCCGCGGAAATTAACCTGGGCAAGCGCGAGTCGGCTTACGACGTCGCTAAGAACCTCGAGCGCATGGTGCAGGCAATCATGATTCGCACTTTCGCCCACGAGATCGTGGAGCAAATGGGCGAGTACGCCGCTATCCCCATCATCAATGGGCTGACCGATTACAGCCATCCCTGCCAGGCGCTGGCCGACTACATGACCATCGAAGAAATCAAAGGCAAGATCGCGGGCCTGAAAGTTGCCTTCATCGGCGATGGCAACAATGTGGCGCATTCCCTGATGTTCGCGGGAGCGCAGCTGGGAGCGAATGTCTGGGTGGCTACCCCGCCAGGCTACGAACCCAAAGCAGATGCCGTGCAATGGGCGCGGGAGCGGGCAGGTCAAACTGGGGCGAGCTGCAATGTGACTAATGATCCTGTCGAAGCTGCCAATGCAGCGGACGTCATTTACACCGATGTTTGGGCGAGTATGGGACAGGAGACAGAGGCGGAGCGAAGAAGGAAGGTATTTCTGCCCTTTCAGGTTAGCGCAGCGTTGTTCAGCCGGGCCAAATCGGATGCTATCTTTCTGCACTGCCTTCCGGCGCATCGCGGGGACGAGGTCACGAAAGAAGTCATCGACTCGCCACGTTCCGCTGTGTTTCAGGAGGCGGAAAACCGGCTACACGTACAGAAAGCCGTGATGCTGGAGCTCATGGGGCGTGAAGTTGAAGCCTCGGATCGGCGGGCTGCAGCGGTGCACGCTTGAAGAACGAGGAACTAAGAACCGATGACCGACTTATGAAAACCATGCTGATCGCCGTAGGCGGCAATTCCCTGATTCGTGCCGGCGAAAAGGGAACCGTCAGCGAGCAATTGGCGAACGCCCGCCGTACTGCGCGCGCTATTACCGGTCTCATCCGGCGCGGCTATCGGCTGGTCATAACCCACGGCAATGGTCCGCAAGTTGGCGCCGCCTTGCTTCGATCCGAGCGCGCCGCCGATCAAGTGCCCGGCCACACTCTCGACGTATGCGGCGCTGCAACCCAGGGTGAGATCGGATACATGCTTTCGCAATCTCTCAATGACGAATTGGCGTCGGCGGGGTTGAAGATTCCTGTGGTCACGGTGGTCACACAAACGATCGTGTCACGTGATGATCCCGCTATGCTGCGCCCCTCCAAGCCGATTGGACCCTTCTATTCCCATGCTGAAGCTGAGGAGCGCCGGCGCGCGTTGGGATGGACCATCGTCGAAGATGCTGCCCGTGGCTACCGTCGCGTTGTTTCGTCTCCGGAACCGGTCGAAATCGTCGAAGTTGAAGTCATTCGCGATCTGGTCAATGACGGGGTGCTGGTGGTGGCCTGCGGCGGGGGAGGTATTCCGGTGGTACGTGTAGACGGCGGTGTGCAGGGCATCGAAGCGGTCATCGACAAGGACCGTGCCTCTGCGCTGCTGGCCTCGCAACTGGGCGTCGATGTATTCGCGATCTCCACCGATACTGACTTTGTCTATCTCGACTACAAGAAACCAACGCAGCACGCACTGACAACCGTCAGTGCGGCCGATTTGGAACGCCATTACAGAGACGATCATTTCCCGCCCGGTAACATGGGCCCGAAGGTTGAGTCCGTTCTGCGTTTTTTACGCGCGGGTGGAAAGCTGGCGGTGATTACCAGCTACGAGCACATCTGCGATGCGATTGACGGCAATGCTGGAACTCGCATTTTTCCAGATGCCACTTCGGATCGAGAAGCAAAGGCTGAGCACACCGCAATTTTTGTAGGGAGCCGCTGACCATGCGATCTAGTCACCTTGTCTCTCCCAAAGCGACGGGAGCCGGCCATTTACAATCGGACTTGGAACGCAATGGCATGAAGTTGAGGCACGTTGTCGAGTCGCAACAGTTCACCGTTCCTCTGCTGATGGAACTGTTCGATCGCAGCCGCGGCATGGAGCGCGTGGTGGCGCGCGGCGGCTCGCTCGACTATCAGAACCGCATCATGGCGACGCTGTTTTACACGCCATCAACTCGAACACGTTTTTCATTTGAGGCTGCCATGCATCGCCTGGGCGGCCGGGTTATGTCAACCGAGCACGCCCACGCGTTCTCTTCCGAAATCGAGGGCGAGCAGGTTGAAGACTCCATCCGCATCATCGGCAGCTATAGTGACGTTATCGTCATTCGTCATCACGAAGAAGGAGGCGCGCAGCGCGCCGCTGAAGTTTCGCCGGTGCCAATCATTAATGCTGGCGACGGTAATGGCGGACAGCATCCTACCCAGGCGCTGCTCGACTTGTACACGATTTACCGGGAGCGGCCGCTCGATGGGTTGAGTGTCGCCATCATTGGTGAACTCGACAAGGGACGCACTGCGCGTTCATTGGCCTATCTGTTGGCGAAGTTCGAAAGAGTAAAGATTTTCTTTGTCAGCCCGCCGGAGCTCCAGATGAAGCAGGACATTCTGGAGTATCTCAACGAGCACGATGTCTGCTATGAACTGGAGTCCGACATCGACCGCGTAATCGGCGAGGCTGATGTTGTGTATCAGACCCGCATTCGGCCCGAGCGCGTGGCTGACGTCAAAGACCTGAAGCGGTATGCCATTGATTCGGCAGTAGTCCGGCGCATGAAATCCGACGCCATGATTTTGCACCCCTTGCCGCGAACCGTGGAACTGGACAAGACTGTGGACAATGATCCGCGCGCACTTTATTTCCGCCAGGCAGTAAACGGCCTTTATGTCAGAATGGCATTATTAACTATGCTGTTGGATAAAGATTAGTCGTATTCGAGAGGCTTTCATGTCTACGCAATTCATAACGGAAGAAAGGTTGCAAACGAAGGAGTTCGTCGAATTGGAGAACCAGTTCGGCGCGCACAACTATCATCCCTTAGACGTCGTCATTGAACGGGCCGAAGGCGCCTGGGTTTATGACATTGATGGCAAGCGCTATCTCGATTGCCTGGCCGCCTACTCCGCTGTTAACCAGGGCCACTGCCATCCCAAAATTCTCAAAACTATGGCCGAGCAGGCCAACAAAGTCACCCTCACCTCGCGCGCCTTCCGCAACGACCAACTGCCATTGCTCTATAAAGAATTACATGAGCTCACCGGCTTCGATATGGCTCTGCCCATGAACTCGGGGGCAGAAGCGGTCGAGACCGCGGTAAAGACCGCGCGCAAATGGGGTTACAAGGTCAAAGGGATTCCAGACGGCAAGGCTGAAGTGATCGTTTGTGCCAATAATTTTCATGGCCGCACCATTACGATTGTCAGCTTTTCGACGGATGAGCAATATCGCGACGGCTTTGGTCCCTTTACGCCCGGGTTCAAGGTAATTCCATTTGGCGATGCCAAGGCGCTACGCGAGGCCATTACACCGAATACTTGCGCGTTTCTGGTTGAGCCGATCCAAGGTGAAGCCGGGATCGTGATTCCTCCTGCGGGATTCCTCAAGGAAGCGGCGCAAGTCTGCCGTGCCAACCGGGTGTTGCTGGTGGCGGACGAAATCCAGTCGGGGCTCGGGCGCACGGGCAAACTGTTTGCCTACATGCACGAAGGCATAAAGCCCGACGTCCTCATTGTGGGCAAAGCCCTGGCCGGCGGGTTCTATCCTGTGTCGGCCGTGCTGGCGTCGAAGGAAATTCTCGGCGTGTACAAGCCGGGCGACCATGGCAGCACGTTCGGCGGCAACCCGCTGGGGTGCGCCATTGCCCGCACTGCTCTGCACGTCTTAGTGGAAGAGAAGATGGTCGAGCGCTCGGCGGAGTTAGGCGCCTACTTCTTGCAGCGACTGAAGACGCTTCGCAGTCCCGACCTCAAAGAAGTACGTGGCAAGGGATTGTGGATCGGAATCGAACTCCACAGTCCGGCCCGCGCTTACTGCGAAGCTCTGAAAGAGCAGGGAATTCTCTGCAAGGAGACGCACGATCATGTCATCCGCATCGCGCCGCCTCTGATCATCGTGCGCGAAGAAATTGACTGGGCATTCGACAGGATCAAGAAGGTGATTGAGAAGAAGTAGCGCGTCAGGCATGCAGCGCCTGGCTCGACACAGCTGGGAGAACTCCCTTCGATTCATTCAACGTGTGCGAAAGGGGGATTACCTGGCGCCCCTCCTTCAGGCTGGTTTTCGAGTCTGCGGACGCCCGTGGTGCCTTTCCTCGACCTGGTTTAAAATCGTTGGAGAAGTCGATCCAACCACGAGAGTCGGGGCGTAGCGCAGCCTGGTAGCGCACCTGCCTTGGGCGCAGGGGGTCGTAGGTTCAAATCCTATCGCCCCGACCAAATTTTCATTCCTTTTTTCATGGACTTGCGGGCGTTCATCCTTCGCTTCAACTAGACGCGAGGTCAATGATCGAAACCGCCTCGTTAGTATCAACTGAACGGCGAGACTGCGCTTGTCATGCGCGCCTTCTCTTCCCGATCCCCCTCATAAACCGATTCTCAACCTTAGTTGACTCTTGACGGACGCGGCAATTATGGCTTCAGTGGTGGTTTTCTCCTGTTTGCCGACGATAGACCGCAATTTGTCAGGATTGTATCCACGCTGAAGATGTGGTCGGTGCTGACGAACCCGCTCGGAATATTGTCCAGGCCGATAGCCGCATCGTTGATGTTATTCCCGCTGACGCTATCGCTATTGCAATTGAATTCGATTGCCACATTGGCATTCTTGATCAGGTTGAAGGCGGCTGTAGCGTTGTTCGATTGCAAGTCAACGGCGGTCGAGGTATTCGAGATTTGGTTGTGTTGTATCGTGCCGCCGTCAAAACCTGTTGAGATTCCGGTGGTTGTGTCTGCGACCGAGTTGTTCTTGATCACCATGAGCGGAGCGCTGCTCAAATTGAAAATTCCGGTATCGCCACCTGTAACGATATTGCTAGCCACAGTGCCGTTAACGAAATCTGACGCGATTCCAGCAGTGCCATAAGACGAAGAACTGCCCCTGCCGCGGAACACGAAATTTCCGCCAATAGCTACGGCGAGGGAGGAATCCAAGCCTTGCGTGCCGGCGAGGATACCGGCATAGTCAAAGTCATGAACGCTGCTGTTTACAACACTTATGATTTGACTAGGTCCAGTGGAGCCCTCGATCCAGATCCCGTTACCACAACCCTCATCCAGTTGATTGCGGGTTGCGATTCTATCGAGAATTAACGAAGACGAACTATTGTAGAAAATTCCGGCCAGCCAGATGTTCGAGCTGGAACATCCCATATCGCCGCCGGTTCCATCCACAGTAATATCCGAGATGATGACTTCCGCCGGACTTTCGACTAGCACCTGAGCTGCAAAAGGCAACGCTCCACCCAAAAAGGTTTGGGTAAACTGACTTATAACATTTACCTGCAGTCCCGGGGGGGCGCCGGGAGACGACGAGGGTACGGTAATGACCGCACGTCCCGAATTGCCGTTAATAACTCCCTGCAATTTCACGGCTTGCGAGATCGTGATTTGCTCGGGGTAAGTACCGGGACAAACCAATATGGTTGAGCCGGCAGGCACACCAGCTAACGCCTGCGAGATGGTTGAATAGCTGGGATATTTGGGCCGACAGCTGCCCACGACGACGGTTGTTGCTGACATAGACGGGGTGGCCAGCACCACCGCAATAAAGAGAAAGCAGAGCCTGTTCATATGCACTTCCTCCCGGATTTCGCGTGCTTCAACTCGGAAGCCGCGCGGACGCTTCGCGTTGAAAAACGTGCCAATCGCTATGAAGCCGAAGAGCATCATCGGGCAGGAACTCAGGCAACAAACTCTGCAACTTGAGGTTCTACCTCGTAGACGATACCCATCCTGCTCTCGCCGATTCTTCGCCACTACGATCGCGAGAAACGGTGGTGTTGATCATGGGATGGGAATCTTACGTTGGAGCGCAAGGCAAGTCAATAAGACAAGCGGTTTGACACATCACTTCTCAATTGGCAAAACATCCTGATCGCACTTATTGATACCGCAGGAAAACCAAATTCACATTCGCAGACTGCTGACAAATTGGCCCACAACCGTCTCGCCCATCAGCAGAAAAATTCGAAAATTGTCTGCCACGGCCCCACCAACATCAAAGGCCCAGAAAACTCTGGGCGCCGGCCAAACCGTCTCCTCCAGGCTTGACCATGCCCCGTTCACGCTGTAGCCTCACGTGAAAAATTCAGGGCAGACGCATTCGTCAAAGAACACATGGAGGGAGCCTCGTGAGAAATCTGCGGATTTTACTTTGCACGCTGATGGTCAGCAGTGTCGGCTTCACCCAGGTAACGGTCGTGCGCGCGGGACGCTTGATTGATCCAGACTCGGCGACCGTGCTCACGGATCAGGAGATCATGATTGCCGCCGGCAAGATTACGGCCGTGGGGAAAAAACTAGCTGCACCCGCGGATGCCAAGTGGATTGATCTCTCTAACAAAACTGTCTTGCCTGGGCTGATTGACTGCCATACCCACCTGGCCGACGGAGACTCCATCGAGAATGGCGAGCCCTTTAATGTTTTGAAGAAAACGGCGTCACAGATTGTGCTCGAGTCTGTGCCCAACGCACGAGCAACGCTACTTTCCGGGTTCACTACCGTCCGTGATGTCGGGACCTATCGCGCGTTAAACGACATTGCCCTGCGGGATGCGATTGTGCGCGGATACGTTATCGGTCCCCGCATGTACGTTGCCGGAGCGTACATCACGATCACCGGCGGAGCAGGCGCTATGACTGGCCAGGCGCCGGACATTCAGTTGCCGTGGGACTTGCACTACGGAGAGGCGAACAGCCCATGGGAAGTGCGTCAGAAGGTTCGATTGCTGGCACATGCCGGGGTGGACCACATCAAGGTGCTCTCGACGGGCGCGGTGCTTACTCACGGCAGCAGTCCGCAAGCAACCGAATTTACGCTCGAGGAACTGGAAGCGGCGGTTGACGAGGCGCACAGCTTCGGCCTCAAAGTCGCCGCCCATGCTCACAACCCGCAGGGCATCAAAAATGCCATCCGGGCTGGAGTTGCGTCAGTGGAACACGCGACTTTAATCGATGATGACGGCATTGCGCTCGCCAAGCAACGCGGAACCTATCTCGATATGGACATCTATGACGAAGAATGCATTCAAGAAGAAGGGAAAAAGGGAGTGATTCCGCCCGACTTTCTGGAACACGATCGCGAGTTAGGAGAGCGCCACCGGCAGAATTTCCGTAAGGCAGTCGCGGCGGGTGTCAAAATGGCTTTCGGCACCGACTTGGGTGTCTGCCCGTATGGCAGCAGCCCCAAGCAGTTCGCGTTCATGGTGAAGTACGGGATGACGCCGATGCAGGCGATTCAGGCGGCAACCTCGAGCGCCGCAGACTTGCTCGGGCATTCCAGCGAGATTGGCTCGATAAAACCGGGCAAGTCGGCCGATCTGGTCGCAGTCAGCGGCGACCCGCTGCGAGACATCAGGGTGCTCGAAAATGTTGAGTTCGTCATGAAAGAAGGCAAAGTCTACAAATCGGAAGGCGGGCCCGCTTGTTCCCGGTAAAACCTGGGGCCAGGGTGAACCGTGACTGCTACGACGTGCGCCTCACTGGAGCATCACTGGAAAACTCGCTCCTTAAGGCGGAACAATGAGTCAGGAAGCCAGGCGTTGTATTGCACCCCGATATTCGACGATACAGTCTTCGTGCCACGCGGTGAGAACCGGTTATTGAAGACTACATAGTAAGTGCCCGCGCCACCCGGCAGGTTTGCGGCGACTGAACCCTGCGTGACCCTACCACTCTCGTAGAAAGAAGTAGTCGAATAGCCATTGCGCCAGATGGCAAAATCGTTGTCGGCCATCACGTACACTTCGATAGCGTCATCGGCAGGCGCTCCCGCTACCGTAAATTGCCCGTTCACCGCGACGCTACTCGTCGCCGGGGGCACGGTGAACTTGTACACGGAAAAGGAATGAGACTTCACGGAAAAAGACGACTCAGTCACAGGCTCGGAGTGTGCGCTGGTGAGCGCTCGTTGCAGGATCAAGGCCGATTGGGTATCCCCCGTTGCTCCCCACCAAACCGCCGAAATCAGCAGAACTACCGGCAGGAGAAACCAAATCAGAAGAGGCACTCTGAACCCTGCATGCCTGGCCGGGGCAGCCAGTTCGAGTCTTACACCGGTTGCCGCACCCGACATGGAAGAACGGGGGACCGGTGGGATGATATCAACGGTAACGGTTCTCGGCTTTCCGCATTGGGGACACGACGGGGAGCTATTGGGGATACTCGTGGCGCAGTTCTCACACAGCACGGCGACCCTCGGACCTGCTCAAGCCAAACGCCAGCAACCCGCTATTGTTTGTAGCTAGTATTTTATTCAGCTACTCTGGTAATGCAATCAAATTCATGGCCGCTGAAACTTGAAGTTAGAGACCGAGGCGGGCAGCTTACTTGATGTTTTCGTCACAGCTTGGGGACGACACGTTCGGGGAGGCTGTAGCGCTTCCAGTAAGCCCTAACTGGTCGGCAATCGCCTTCATCGCATTAATGCAAAACGTGATGTGCTCTTCCAGATCGACGCCGAGTTCTGCCGCTCCATTCACGATATCGTCCCGATGGACACTTCGGGCGAAGGCTTTATCCTTCATTTTCTTCCGCACGGACTTCGCTTCCACCTCGGCAAGCGACTTGCCGGGTTTGACCAACGCGCAGGCCGTAATGAATCCTGCCAACTCGTCGCATGCGAACAGTGCTTTCTCCATGGGCGTGTCCCGCGATACACCGGTATACTCGGCGTGCGACATGATTGCCTTGCGAATCTCCTCCGAATAGCCGCGTTGCTGCAAAATTTCGTTTCCGCGATAGGGATGATCTTCCAGGCTGGGATATTTTTCGTAGTCGAAATCGTGCAGCAGTCCCACCACGCCCCACAAATCTTCATCGCCGCCGAACTTGCAAGCGTAAGCGCGCATGCACGCTTCCACAGCCAGAGCGTGTTTGCGCAAGCTTTCCGATTGGGTGAACTCAGTTAGTAAACACCAGGCCGGTTCGCGATCGTGCATGTTTTTGCCCATTTTTTCTGTGTTTTTTCTGCTCTCGTTTGTTTTCAACGACAAACGTACTGTTTACTCCGAGAATTCCCTTGACTTCCACAGCCCTGCTGTCTCAGATTGAGCCTGCAGGAACCGATTCCCCCAACGGTTCGTGGAGTAGCCCCGCTCTGGCAACTCCCACAACCTAGATGGCCACAACTCTTGCCCCTGTAGATTCCAGGGAAGTTGTTCGATGTGACCGTTGCCAGCTAGTCCAGTTTCGCACCACTAACAATCTTTGCCGGCGCTGCCACACCTCGCTTGACGAAGAGGAACCTCCTGTCGCCGCCGTTGCGGCGATGCCTCCAGTGATGTCCATGCCGGGGCATGGGCCTGGCCATTTGAATCTGGCGGCCTCCATCCGCTCGCTGCGCTTGCGGAACGGATTGAGCCAGAGGCAACTGGCAGGACGCATGTCGGTCCCCCGAACCTATGTCTCGAAGATTGAGAATGAGAAGGCCACCCCAACCTTATCTTCCCTGGAACGGCTCGCCCGCGCCCTGGAAGTAACGGTGCCTGACCTTCTAAGCGGCGGGGAACGCAATCGCCAGGAAGAGATCGGCGAATTGATTCAAGACCAGTTTATCGCGGAGTTGCTTCCCTTTGTTTCACAGCTGAATGGCATGCAGATGTCCAGCGTGCTGGCACAGGTTCGCGATCTGACGGTGCGGCCGCGGCGCAGCGCGTAACGCGAGCAACCCAGGAGACTGGGTCCGCAACTAACGCTTTTTCCGGGCAACCAGCCAACTACACACCGGGGCTTACCGGCCCCGGTTTTTTCACGTCTGAATCCCCCCTCGCATGCCGGTCATCTATGCTGCCATGAATTCTGATCTCGATTTTGTGTCGGTGAGCGCCGCCGGAGTTGGGAATGGATCCGGGGTGCCCATGCTCGACGGTCTCGCCAGCCCTGATAGCGAACTGCTCGACGCCTACTCCCGTGCGGTGGTTACGGCGGCGGAAAAGGTCAGCCCCTCGGTGGTCAAGATCGACGTCGTCCAGCGCGTCAGCACGCGCGGCGGTGAGCGAGAACGACGCGGGGGCGGCTCCGGCTTCATCTTCACTCCGGATGGTCTGATTCTTACCAATAGCCACGTCGTGCACGAGGCCACCAGGCTCCAGGTTTCGCTGAATGACGGGCGCCATCTCCCGGCTCACGTCATAGGCGATGATCCGGCCACCGATTTGGCGGTAATCCGAATTGACGGAAGTGGTTTGATAGCCGTTCCACTCGGCGACTCCCAGCAGCTGCGCGTTGGCCAGCTGGTGATCGCGATTGGGAATCCGCTGGGATTTCAATATACGGTTACCGCAGGCGTGGTGAGCGCTTTGGGGCGTTCTCTCCGTTCGCAATCCGGGCGGCTCATCGACGACGTCATTCAGACCGACGCCGCCCTGAATCCCGGTAATTCCGGCGGACCGCTCGTGACCTCCAGTGGCGCCGTGGTTGGCGTTAATACCGCGACCATCATGATGGCGCAAGGGCTGTGCTTTGCGATCGGCATCAACACCGCAAAGTTTGTAGCCAGCCGGCTACTGCGGGATGGATATATTCGTCGATGCTACATTGGCGTCGGTGCCCAGACCGTGCCGATCAATCGCCGCCTCGTGCGTTTCTTTGACCTGCAACTCGAGACGGGCGTGGTCGTGGTCTCGGTAGAGGACAATAGTCCGGCGCAACGGAGCGGACTGCGTGAGGGCGACGTCATCATCCGACTGAAATCTGTATCCATTGCTGGCGTCGATGATCTCCATCGCGCGTTGAGCGAGCTGCCTCCCGGTTCAGAAACGACAATTGAGTTGCTGCGCGGGGTGGAAAAGCTGACATTGGCGGTGGTTCCGATCGAAACGAGCCAATAAGATATGGTGTGAGTGTCTATGCCACTTTCGCCAGCCGCGGAGTTGAGCCTCTGGAATCAGCGGCTCGGCCGCGTGCCAGATCACGTATGGCAGCAGACGGAGCTCAAAACTCTGGTGCTGGCCGGGAATGCTCTTACTGAACTGCCTGCCGACATCCGCAATCTCACGAAATTGCGCATGCTTGATCTCGGCCACAATAACTTGGCCCACGTGCCTGAGCAAATAGGTCAGATCGAAGGCCTCGACTTTCTCTATTTGCATGACAACCGCCTGGCGACGTTGCCGGCAGCGCTCGGTCGGCTGGCGAAATTGCGCTATCTCAACATCAGCGAGAATGGCTTTCAGGAATTTCCGGAACCGCCTTGTCGCATGGCCGGCCTGGTTGAGCTCCGAGTGACGGATAACGGCCTATCCTCAATCCCCGATTGCATTGGACGGCTAGGTCGTCTGCGGGAGCTGCACCTTAGGAATAATCGTTTAGAGTCGCTGCCAGAATCTGTTGGTAATCTCCAGGAGTTGCGCCACCTGGACCTACGCGGAAACCCGCTCAGGCACCTACCGGAGGCGATCGCCAGTCTCCCGCGGCTGGAGAAACTTGACCTTCGCTGGACGACTGATTTTTCGCCGCCAGCTTGGGTTCATGGACTCGAAGAACGCGGCTGCCTTGTATATTTCTAAATCAGAGTCGACCGATCCATGCTATTAAAACCGCTCGCCGCAATCGGAGTGATATTCGCCCTTTCCCTTGTTGATCAGGCGCAAACTGCCGGACCAACGTTTACAACAGTAGGACCCGGCCAGACGGCGGCAGCTCTAGGCCTCACATCGAAGCAAGAGCAGGCAATTGCCGACGAGCTTGAGTCCGATCCGGATGGAGATTGGGACCACTCACGACTGGCGCAGCTCCGTTATTCGCGGGTCGCACTCACGAGTACACCGAAGGAGGATGCCATCGTGGTTACATCACGGGCTCCTGAGGACTGCGGCGGCACAGGCAACTGCGCCTATTGGATCTTGCGCGTAAAAGGTGAACAAATCCAGCTTCTGCTGGCGGCATTTGGAGACGAAGTCGGGATTCAAGAGCGTTCCAATAACGGGCTTCGGAATGTTGTTGTAGTAGGTCATCTGTCGGCCGATGCTGACTCACTGGTAATGTATGCCTTTGACGGGGAAACTTACCAACCCTCCGAATGCTATGAACGCACCGGAGGCGTTGCGGGGAAATTGACCAGCTTCAGTTCAAAATCCTGCGATTCCCATGCCAGTGATTAGGAGATATTTGATACCGACGGCCAGCAGCATCTTCGAACGTTGCAGGTGGATTGTCATAAGCCGCGGCCTGGAGTTGCTATTTTGTCTAGGGATTTTGCTGGCCAGTACCGTCACCACGGCCCAAATCGATTATAAAACCCAGGTTGGGATCGTCGAGCCTGGGGACAGCTCGACAGTGTGTATGACGATTTCTAATTCGGGTCTAAAGCCGCACCAGATTGTAAAAATCATCACGAGCGGCCAGCCACAAGCCGGGCTCGACGCAGAAGTCACCGAAGTAGCAAAGAAGAATTGCTCGCGCGACCCAAATCAACTGAATGGAGACGTTCACTACCTGGTCCATCTGGCAAACGATCAGGACTTGAGTACGATGGGGCTGGCTTTGGTGAACTACACCGGTGGCTTCAAAGTGATTGATGGCTTATACGGCTTTAACCTGCGCAGCGATGGTTCTCTCGACTTCTTTCGCTCCTGTTCTTCTAACGAGGGAATGCATATGTCGGTTTGGTCCGGGCCGCCTCTCCGGGGGACACGGCGCTGGCATCGCTATTTTTATCTCGGCTATGATGTTGAGGCGAGCTGTAACGAGAAGGATTACGAAGATTCCGGATCTGGCAGTTAATAGGCTTTATGCGCACTCAAGATCAAACCCTCGACGAGGTCCTGAATCTGGCCTCAACCCATTTCAAAGTTCCGCGGGAGAGACTGGCTCCTGACGATGATTTTTTCAAAACCCTGGGTATCAACAGCCTGCAGGCGCTGGATTTGCTCACGCGGCTCGAACATCACTTTCACATCGAGTTACCTGACTACGAGCTTCAGGGCATATCGGATTTCCGGACACTGGCAAGCCGCATTCAGTCGCGGCTGTGAATACAACATTGCGCTGGCGGCCCCGAAAAATTGCCTGACCCGTTGCTTCAACTCCGACCCGGTAATGACTTTATTAACAATGCATTTCCTGCGCCGGCACGTGCCTGTGGTGAAATAGACGAGAATGCTTGATCTCACCCAGTACACATCCTTGGGCGCTGCTTTGCGCGATGCGATCGAGCGCTGGCCTAACGAGACCTGTGCTATCGAATCCGACCGCGACCGCGAAAAGCTGCGTCTCACGTACTCCGATTTCAAAGACCTTGCTCTGCCGCTCGCCCGCGCTCTGCAGGATGCCGACCTGAAACCGGGTGATCGCTGCGCCATCATCATGACAAACCAGTCGAAGTGGCTGGTTTCGGCCTACGCCATTTTTTACTGCGGCGGCGTTCTGGTCCCGCTTGATTACAAGCTCAGTGCCCAGGAACACGTGCAGCTACTGGAGCACTCCAAGGCGAAATTCTTGGTGGTTGAGTACTACCTCTGGCGCGCAATAACACAAGCGGCCGGCTTCAGGAATGTTGCAGCTTCCACCGTTCTGGTGACGGAAGCTCCCGCCGGCGTCGATCTGAAAGGCGCATTCCGCTGGGAAGAGTTTCGCCGCAAAGGCGAGCCGCAGTTCGTCAATCGCGCCAGGGAGGATACCGCTTGTATCGTTTACTCCTCCGGAACCGGCGGGCGCCCCAAAGGGTGCGTGCTCACCCATGAAAATTATCTCGAACAGTGCATAGCGTTGACCGCCTGGTATCCGTTTTGGCCCGGGGTCCGCTACTTAAGCATTCTGCCTACCAATCACGCCATCGATTTCATGGTCGGATTCATCGGCCCGTTTGTCTGCGGAGCCTGTGTTGTCCACTTGCGCACCCTCCGGCCCGAATATGTTCGCGATGCGTTTCCCCGTTACAAAATCACCTATGTGACTCTAGTGCCGATGATCCTGAAGAACCTGGAGAAGGGGCTTCGGGCCAAGTTCGACGCACTGCCAAGTCATAAGCGATTCCTGCTCGACCGCATGATCGCCATTAACAAGTTTTTCAGCAAACAGCGTCCGCGCGTGCGCCTGAGCCGCCTCCTATTGCGTGATGTGCATAAAGCATTCGGGGGAGAATTGCTAGCGCTCATCACCGGTGGGGCGTTCATGGAGCCGTCCACCCTGCAATTCTTTTACGACCTTGGCATCCCTGTTGCTAACGGCTACGGGCTCACGGAAGCCTGTACGGCGCTGACCCTTAACGATCTGAAGCCATTTCGTGCTGATACGGTAGGCAAGCCGCTGCCGGGCGTGGAAATCCGCATTCTCAACCCCGACGGCGAAGGCATCGGCGAAGTTGCGGCGCGCAGCCAGACCGTAATGTCCCATTATCTGGACGATCCCGAGTTGACCGCCCAGACCATCGTCGATGGCTGGTTGCTTACCGGTGATCTGGGCCGCTTCGATGGCAACCAACACCTACAGCTCTTCGGCCGCAAGAAAAATATGATCGTCACCGAGGGCGGCAAGAATATCTATCCCGAAGACATCGAAGTAGCTTTTGAGGCCCTGCAGGTCAAAGAGTATTGCGTGTTTGCTGCCAATTATCTGTGGCCGAAAAAAGGTCCTGGTCGCGAAATGCTGGTTATCGTTCTGCGGCTGGATAGTGGACAACAGTTGAGCGATGTTCTCCGTCAGCAACTCCAAGCCTGCAATCGGCGCCTGCCTGACTTCAAACGGGTCGGCGGCTACACTTTGTGGGATAAGGATTTTCCTCGCACTGCCTCGATGAAGATCAAGCGCACCGAACTGGCGGAAGAGATCGGCAAGAAGCTTGATCGCTCCTCGGCCGTGGTGGAGCTGTGATCGATCGTTATCTTGCGATTATCAATCCCGCGGCGGGTGGAGGCCGCTGTGGCAAACTTTTCGGACCAGCCGTTGATCGCCTGCGTGCCGCCGGTATTCAGCTGGAGACAGCGGAGAGCACTGCGCCAGGCCACGCCTCCGAGTTGGCACGGGACGCCTACTCCCGAGGATACCGTCGCTTCATCGCCGTTGGCGGGGACGGCACGTCGTACGAAGTCGTCAACGGCCTGTTTCCCGCTGCCGCCCACGGCGAACCTCCTACACTGGGGTTCCTGCCTCTTGGAACGGGCAATTCCTTTCTCCGGGATTTCAGTGATCAGGGTGTTGAGAGTGCAATGCAGGCGTTAATAGCTGGCCGTATGCAAAAAGCCGATGTGCTGCGTCTCAAGCACCGGCAAGGCACGCTTTATTACATCAATTTGCTGAGCCTTGGATTTGCAGCGGACGTGGCTACGATGCGCGCCCGCCGGTTCAGTCGCTATGGCCAACTTGGGTACGTGATGTCAATTTTCATTTGCCTGGCGCGGCTGAATCGGCGTCCTTTTCCTCTGCGGCTGGACGGAGAATCGGAGACTGACGCCCGCCCTTGCCTTTTCCTCAGTTTCAACAACAGCAAATTTACTGGCGGTACGATGATGATCGCTCCCACGGCCGAAGTGAACGACGGCCTGATCGAGTATGTGCGCTGGGGGCCGATCGGGCGCTTAGGCCTGATTCGCAATCTGCCGACACTTTACGATGGAACCCACATTCATCACCCAATGGCTTCCCGGCGTGCTGTGCGTCAGGTCGAGTTTGATTTCGCCGCGCCGGTCGATGTCATGATCGATGGTGAAGTATTAACGCTTCACTGCGAAGCCCTCGACGTGCTGACTGCTGCTCTTAAGGTCGTGGTATAAGAAAGTTGTCAAGCTATGTCGGAAGAAAGAAGAAAACGACGACAAGAGCGCGTTGCAGTGGATGAACCCAAGCGGTTCAATCGCAAGACACTCTTGCAGATCGCGGGTGTAGTCGCCGCTTTTCTCATCGTTGCAGGCTTTGCGTATCATCAGCGGCATCGTTACGACTCTTTTGCCAAGTGCCTCAAAGATCGGCATGTGCTCATGTATGGGGCGTATTGGTGTCCTCACTGTGCCGAACAGAAGGAGGAATTCGGAGCCTCCTTCAAATACGCTCCCTATGTAGAGTGCGGTGTGAAAGGCGACACGCGTATCGAGCAGCAAGTCTGCAAAGACGCCGGCATCAAGCACTTTCCAACGTGGCAATTCCCGCCAACCGGCGAGCGCGTAGAGGGGAAACTTTCGCTCGATGACCTGAGCGACAGGACCGGTTGTTCTTTGCCATGACGCCGTTGACGCGCCGTCTTATGCTTGCCATCGCCGTACTGGCGCTCGCCGGAATCGGAGTGTCTGTCGTTTCTCTAGCTCACCATTACAGCAAATCGGCCAATTCCTTCTGCGACTTGGGTCAGACCTTCAACTGCGACATCGTCAACCGCAGCGAATACTCCAGCATCCTGGGGGTTCCCGTCGCGCTGATTGGTGTGGCGGGCTACTTGGCATTATTCGCGCTGGCCACGGTTTATCGGGATGGGCAGCAAGCGCGGGCTCTAATATTCGGCGGTGCCTTGTCTGGATTGGGCTTTGCCCTGTATCTCACTTACATCGAGGGCTTTGTCCTGGGGGCGTGGTGCATCCTGTGTCTGTCGTCTTTGTTGGTCATTCTTACCATTACAATCTTGTCAGCCCTTGCCTGGCGTGCGCCTGCAAGCTCGAGCGGATAGGACTGCAACACACACGAGTGAAGTAAAAAATGCGGTAGCGACGGGTGCTTACCAGATCGGCTTTCCTTGGGGATCTCGAAATAGGAAATCATCGTTCCCGCGCTTTACCTCGCGCGCCAGGATCGCATCGGCCCCTTCAAATTTGACTTTCGAGCCGGTGACCTCGACTTCATCACCCTTGTTAAAGGCAACTTCATAGTTCTTCACAAACTTAGTCGTCGCCAGGTGTACCTCAATTGAAGTCCCGTCGGACAACTTCAGCATGAAATGGGAACCCATGCCTCCGCTGATCGGACATTGCCGGTCTACCACCGAGTCGATGGTGCCCTTGAACTTGGTCTCAGTCGAAAAGTCGTATTTGGGAACCGCGGAGTTGTTGGCGGATTTTTGCGCGAGCGCGCTGGTGGCGCCTACCATCCCCAGCACCACGACCAGAATCACGGCTTGCCAGGCTTTCATGTGGCTTCTCCTTCCTGTCAGGTTCGACACACAGCCCCTGGCTTCTGGAGAGATTATGACCCCGGGATTGCCTCGGCTATGTGCGATTAGTCACGCCGACTGGTGACCTTCATCACACAGAACTCCCCCTTCATTTGCTCTCCGAAGGCGGATAGGGCCCGCAGGGCGGGAATGAACTCAGGTCGAAGCGCCAGTTGGGCGGCGTTCGTTGCACCGGATGATCACAAACTTGACGTGACAGCGCTACGGCGCGCTGATCTTTCCAGAGTCAGAAGCCGTGACCGTGGCCTGAAGCTCGCTTTGAGACACTTTATACGGAAGCAACTGCGGTGGGGACTCATCGGGCAGGAAGAGCCAGACGCTTCGATGAGAGTAGTAGTTCAGCAGTTCCTGATTTTTTTGCGGGCCCATGTCACGTGCCCAGACCACTTTTTGCTGATCAATATTGGCGCCATTATAGACAGATTCATCATGAACGCTATGTCCGGGCAAGTATCGCACAAGGATCACGTGATTGCCGGGCACCTTGGCCAATTTATTTATGACTCCCACGCGTTTCATGTTTCCCCGGGGCCATCCCGGTTCGATCTGGGCATGAGCAGTAATAGCCAGAAGCCGGATAATAACGATACCCATGCAAATCACGGGAATTGCGCGCACCAGAGCGTAGCCCTTTTGATCGGTGCGCCAATGCCACACACGAAGATGTCGCATTGCCTGTATTACGAAGAGGTAAACCAGGCAGGTCGCGGGAGAAAAATAATGCGGCATCATGAACGTCTCTACTGCCAGACCTGCAAGGAATACCGCACCAACAAGCACCGGAAACCGCATCCTCTTGTCCCGGAGGGCCCAGGGCAAGGCAACGAGCGGAATTGTCAGCGCGGGCCCTAAATAAAATCCCCACCAATACAGCAGCTTGTTTCCAGTCCACCAGATAAACCCCGATAGTGTCCGGTTCTCGTCGAACTGTTTTTGTTCTTTTTCATAAAATTCCCGCATTACTGCGTTCCGGTATATCGGCTTCGGCCGTGGCGAGCTCCAGATAAAGTATGGCGCGGTCGCATAGGCTGCACGGTTTACCTGGTAAGTCATGCGAAATGGGCTGCCGGTGACGCGATAGTAGTAATAGGCCATCCCGCCGGCTACCACCGTCATGAGAAGTGCTAACGGGAGCACCACTCGACGAAGCAAGAACCATGTCGGAGGTCGATTCTTCCCAAATAACCAAAACAACATCGCGCCCAAGACCGGTATGCTGAGTACCAATCCTTCATAGGGCCGGCTGTTGGCAAGGATTGCCAATCCCATGGCCAAAACGATGGCGTCTCTGGGTCGGGCATATCTTTTCAGTCGTGGCAAGGCGCCCAAGATAAGCGCGCCGCCCAAAGCAACCACCGACGCAGCCCAATATCCGTTGCTCCAGTAGCTGAGAATACCTATCCGCAAAACCGACAATAATCCTCCGAGGAGAGCCCAGCCGGGAGGTATCCAGGCTTGCAGCATCCAGCAGATAGCCGCGCACATTGCGGCCGTAACCAGCCACTGTCCCCACCACGCATTACCCATCAGCCGGCCGAAAGCGAGAACGAGCCCTTGCGCAGGGGGATACATCGACATGTAAGTTGGCTGCTGGATCACGTGAAACGTCTCAAAGTGTGTCCACATGGGATGGGTCGGGTTGGTTACCCGTCCGGACACAAAGGTATCCGCGGCCAATGCATAGCTGAATTCGTCGTGCGCGCCGGGCAAGGGAATTCCCAACAACGGAATGAGGGCGGCCCGGATGGTGACTGCGAGCAGTCCCGTGGTCACGACGGCAAGCCTCCGTCGACGAGCCAATCGGGCTAGCCTCGTCTCGATAAACAGCAGCCAAACTGCTGAGTGCGGCGGCTTACGGCGGAGGAAAATCAGTGCCCCGGTGGCGATTACCATCACCAACTCGAGAATTGAAACGAACCAGGGCGCGAGGCGGGCGTAGATCGGAAACATCAATACCGTGAAAAAGGTTCGGAATACTTGCTATTTTGCAACCGTTTGTTTTGCTTCCTCAAGCTTGTCGAGAATTCCAGCAGCCACTTGCACCATTTCGGGATCGACTTTGCGATTGGTGGCGATAGCGTCAGAAATCGGCACGGACACAATCTTATTGCCACGCAGCGCAGCCATCTTTCCGAATTCGCCATGATGTACCATGTCAATCGCGCCCAGGCCGTAACGAGTCGCCAGCACGCGATCGAATGCGCTGGGCGAGCCGCCGCGCTGGATATGTCCTAACACGACCGATCTGGTCTCGTAGCCCGTACGTTTTTCGATCTCTTGGGCCAAGGCGTTACCCACCCCTCCAAGCCGTGTGTGACCGAACTCGTCTACATTAGCCCCGCCGTCCTGGGTCATGCCTTTGCCGTCGGCGAACCTGGCGCCTTCCGCGGCGACAATGATGCTGAAATAACGCCCGCGAGCATGGCGCTGCCGGATGGTCTCTGCAACTTTCTCAATGTCGAATGGCTGTTCGGGAATTAGAATTACGTCGGCTCCGCCTGCAATACCGCTGTATAGCGCGATCCAGCCGGCGTCACGACCCATGACTTCCACGACGATGACCCGGTTGTGTGCTTCCGCCGTTGTGTGTACGCGGTCGATGGCTCCAGTCGCGATATTCACCGCGGTGTCGAAACCGAAGGTGAAGTCGGTCCCTGCAAGATCATTGTCGATAGTCTTGGGCACGCCTACGACCTTCGCACCTTTTTGCTGCAACTTCAAAGCCACCGAAAGCGTGTCGTCGCCACCTATGGCAACGAGGGCGTCACAGCCGTGCTGCTTCAGGGCATCGATACAGTGCTGCAGGCCATCTTCCCGCTTCGCGGGATTGGTACGCGAGGTACGCAAAATCGTCCCCCCGCGTGGCAGAATGCCGGCCACGGTGGAGAGATCGAGCGGCATGGTTTTGTTCTCCAGCAGTCCTCGCCAACCCTCCATGAAACCGACGAACGTGTCTTCGTAGTGGAACACTCCTTTGCGAACCACCGCCCGAATAACCGCGTTCAATCCTGGGCAATCGCCTCCCCCGGTTAGCACTCCGATTTTCATACCTGCTCCCGCAAAACTTATGAATTCATGACCGCCAATATTGGGTTGCTCAAGTCCCCGAGACGAGGACCCATACGCGCTTGCTTTGGCCGGGACTAGTACAAGGGTAACATTAAACCGTTTCGCTGTTTCGACTTCAGAAAGCAGTTTTTTTCGATGATGCGTATAAACCTATGCATTAAACGGTTGCACGCCCGCATTGTTTCCGACACAATGCGAACCTTGCCATGAAGAGATGCGCTCTTACTATCGTTTGGATCACCGTCGCGCTGTTGGGCGCACTGGCGGTCGCGACGATTGCGCTACACCGAGGCGAGCAGATTAATGCTACCTGGTTAATCGTTGCGGCGCTGTGTACGTATGCTTTGGGCTACCGGTTCTACAGCAAGTTCGTAGCCGCCAGGTTGCTGGCGCTGGATGCAATGCGTGCCACCCCGGCTGAGCGCCTCGAGAACGGCCGCGACTTCGTTCCTACCAACAAGTGGGTCGTCTTCGGACATCACTTCGCAGCAATTGCCGGTCCGGGGCCTCTGGTAGGGCCAGTGCTGGCAGCCCAATTCGGCTACCTCCCGGGCACTTTATGGATTCTCGTGGGTGCGGTCTTCGGCGGCTGCGTGCAGGACTTCATCATTCTTCTGTTTTCGGTTCGCCGGGACGGCAAATCCCTGACAGAAATGGCGAAAGAAGAGATCGGACCGACGGGCGGATTAGTCGCCTACCTTGCTGTCCTGAGCATTATTGTCATTCTTCTTGGGGCCACCGCGCTGATCGTTGTGAACGCGCTCAAATCCAGCCCGTGGGGTGCTTTCACCATTGCGATGACGATTCCCATCGCGCTATTGATGGGTGTCTATCTTCGGCGGCTACGCCCGGGCAAGGTACTGGAAACCTCGCTCTTGGGTTTCGTGCTCGTGATGCTCTCGATCTGGGGCGGACAGTTGGTCGCGCAGAGTTCCTGGCTAGCGCCCATTTTCACTCTCACCGCTCCGACTCTCGCGATTCTCATCATCGTTTATGGATTCGCGGCATCGGCCTTGCCGGTTTGGCTATTACTGGCTCCGCGCGATTACTTGAGCACCTTTGTGAAGCTGGGCACGATCGGCTTGCTGGTGATCGGGATTATTGCGCTCCGGCCCACCATGCACATGCCCGCAATCACTCGCTTTGTGGACGGGACGGGCCCGGTGATTGCCGGAAAGCTGTTTCCTTTTGTGTTCTTCACAATAGCGTGTGGCGCTATCAGCGGCTTCCATTCACTGATTTCAAGCGGCACGACACCCAAGCTGATTACCCGCGAAACTGAGACTCGCATGGTCGGATACGGCGCGATGTTGGCGGAGTCTCTCGTAGGCATCATGGCCACCATCGCCGCCTGTGTATTACAGCCGGGACTATATTTCGCCATCAACAGTCCGGCGGGCGTCGTTGGCCAGGCTGCAGAATCAGCGGCCGCCACCATCACCCGATGGGGGTTTCCTGTCAGCGCGGCCGAGATGCACGCCCTGGCCCAGGCGGTCGGAGAACAGACGCTCTACAACCGCACCGGTGGTGCCCCCGCATTTGCGGTGGGTATGGCGCATATTTTCTCCCACACCCTCGGAGGCCAGACTCTGATGGCAATTTGGTATCACTTCGCCATCATGTTTGAAGCGCTGTTCATTTTATCGGTTCTCGATGCCGGAACTCGCGTGGGGCGCTTCATGCTCCAGGAGGGTCTGGGGCACTGGTGGCGGCCATTGAGTCGCACTAGTTCATACCCGAGTGTGCTAATTACCAGCGCCTTGATGGTTGGCGCCTGGGGATACTTCCTCTGGCAAGGAGTCCGAGATCCCCTCGGCGGTATCAACTCCTTGTGGCCCCTGTTCGGAATTTCCAATCAACTGCTCGCCGTCGTCGCCTTTTGTGTGGCAACGACGATTATCATCAAACAAGGCAGAACCCGATATATCCTGGCAACGCTTACGCCGCTTGCCTGGCTGGTAGCGGTCAACTTCACGGCGGCTTACGAGAAGATTCTCGATCCTAACCCCCGCATCGGATTTCTCGCCCAGGCCCGGGAACTCGCGACAAGTGGGGGGAATCCCCGGATTATTTTCAATCTCCGCCTCGATGCGGTTGTAACGGCTGCCCTGGCAATCCTGGTGGCGATCATTCTTCTGGAGTCTGTGCTCGAGTGGCTGCGAGTGTTGAGTGGCCGCAAGCAGGCACTGGTCAAAGAGGCGCCGTTTACGATGACGCGCTTCGCCACGGAGGAGCAGGCGTGAGCACCATTGTTGCAGTTCCAGATGCGAAATGGGCGGCTTCGCGGCTCGCTATCGTCCGACGGTGTTGGAAGCGCTCTTTCATCGTATTCTCAAGGTTCATTGCAGTTCTACGTGAAATCTTCGACGAGGCCGCGTATGCTCGCTTCTTATCGCGAAAGCAACTGCTTGCATCGCGCGACTCTTACAGTGCCTTCCTCCATGAATCCGCTCATGCCAAGGAGCGCAGTCCACGTTGCTGCTGAAAAGGGCTTAGGACCATGCCTTAAGCTTCGCAAACCTGGACGCAAAAGGGCGTAGCGCAAGCTTTTAAGTGCGACAGTGCTTTCCGTTAAACCTTCCGCAACCTGACATTCACTAGCCGCCCTCAGCTAGATGCGCTAAACTCCGTGCGTGCGTGTCCTGGGCATTGATTGTGGTACCGAGCACACCGGGTACGGCGTTGTCGAGCTTCTGCCTCAGGGCCAACTCTGCTGCCGCGGCTGCGGCGCGATCAGTGTCTCGCCACGAATTCCAATGCCTGAACGTTTGTTGACGATCTTCAATTCTCTATTGAGAGTAATTCGCGAGCACCAGCCCGACGATGTCGCCATCGAAGATGTGTTTTATGCAGTGAACGTGAAGTCCGCTCTCAAGCTCGGTCAGGTACGCGGCGTTGCCATGTTAGCGGCCTCGTCAGCAAGCCTTGCTGTTGCCGAGTACGCTCCCTTGTCCATTAAGTCTGCGGTTGTGGGTTATGGCAAGGCCGAGAAGCAACAAGTTCAACACATGGTTACGCGCCTGCTCAACTTGGATTCGCCGCCAGATTCGCCCGATGCCGCTGACGCATTGGCAATCGCAATTTGCCATTTGCATACTGCCGCCACGCTCAACCGCCGCCATGCGGCGGGAACATGAGAACGATTCCTTAAGTCAATTGTTACAATTTTAGGACGATGCGACTGCCACGCGCTCTCGGTGTTTTCTTCTGTTTGACGGCAGCAAGCTTGTTAGCTCAGCTTGCATCAGCTCCGGCGCCTGGAGCTGTGATCGCTTTCACTTTGGATTTCCCCGGCTCGATGCCTAGCCACTACTCCATCCAGGTCGACTCTTCCGGGAAGGCAGACTACACATCGGGTGACGTGAAGTCGCGCGCAAGCGACGCCGACAATTCTGATGACGACCAGCCGTATAGGTACAGCTTCACGTTGTCGCCAGGTAGCCGAGCTCGCATCTTTGACCTTGCTGCGCGCGCTCATTATTTTTCTGGAAACATAAACTACGACAAGCACCGCGTCGCCAACACCGGAACAAAAACACTCAGCTACAAGGACGCTCAACAAAACAACCAGGCAAAGTACAACTACACCGCCAACCCCGATGTGCAAGAGCTCACTGCGTTTTTTCAGGATCTCTCTATGATGCTGGAGTTCGGCAGGCGCCTGCAGTTTGACCACCACTATCAAAAACTCGCGTTGGATGCCGAACTCAAGTCCATGGAAGAGGCTGAAAAGCAAGGCGGGATAGTCGAGGTTCAGGCAATTGCCCCGATTCTGCAGGAGATTGTGAATGACCCGGCAGTTGTCAACGTAAGCCGGAGCCGCGCTCAGCGCCTGTTGGGCAAAGAAGGCTCTGCCCGGTAGCTCATCTCTTCTCAGGCTCTGCAGATTCCGGATCCTGACGGGTTGCATATATCATCAGGGTAAATGGCGTCCCAAACCGTCCTGCTTTGCCCGCCTACCTACTTCGAGGTGCGCGACCGAAAAAATCCATATATGCGCGCCCCCATCGATCGGGCTAAGGCGCACGAGCAGTGGAAGGCCGTGTGTGACGTCTACCAAAAGGCTGGCCTGCACGTCGCGTTGATTCCGGCAGTGAAAGACCTCGAGGACATGGTCTTTGCTGCCAACCAGGTTTTTGTCGGTATCGACGAGAAGCTGGGGAAATTCATCGTCCCCAGCGAGATGCGTTATCCCTCACGACAACGCGAAGTTCCGTACTATGTGGACTGGTTTGCCGATCGCGGCTACAAGGTGATTGGGCTGGATCTGCGCGGAGAATTTCTCGAAGGCCATGGCGATCTGCTCTGGCATCCCGGACGTAAGCACGTCTGGGCCGGATATGGATTCCGTTCGAGCATCGGCGGTGTCAAGCGTTTCGCCAGCGCGATGAAGGAGTTCAGAGTTTCCGTCACTCCTTTGCGACTTACCGACGAACATTTCTACCACCTGGACACCTGCCTCTCACCGTTGAGTGCCGATGCCGCGATCCTTTACCCGGGGGCATTCTCTGCTGAAGCGCTCGATTGCTTGCGGAGGGATTGGCCGCGGCTGCACGAGTTGACCCGTGATCAGGCCTTGAAGCTGACTTGCAACGGAGTGGTTGCCGGTAATTCCTATATCACTTCTCACGTGAGCGACGGCTTCAAGCGCATCCTGGAATCAGAGGGGCTCTGTCCGGTCGTTGTCGATATTTCAGAGTTCGAGAAATCTGGTGGGGGTGTGTTTTGCATGAAGAACTTCATTTAATGCCAGCCAGAACACTTCCACATTTAGGGGGGCGCCAGGCTGGAGCTTCACGGCCCGAAGTTGCCCTCCAACGCTCATTCCTGATACACAAGTTGGGTGCAAACCGGAGTAACCGGTGTGCAGTCTGGACTAACGTCGGGGACGCAGGAGAAGAAATTGTTCCATCGGTTGCGCCGCTTCGCCGCCATTCTGACAGCTTTTGCCATCGCCGGATTGCTCGGCTGCGGTTCGAGTACGCTGAATTCCATCAGCAGCACGGACACCATGTATGTGGCGGCCAGAGGTTCGGCCCAGGTTTTTGGATACCGCGCAAATTTCAACACCGGCGAGCTAACCACTATTAATGGGTCGCCCTTTGCTGCCCAGCAGGCGCCGAGTGCCATTGTCATCGACCCATCCCATGCTTTCGCCTACGTCGCAAATGCCGGATCCAATACGGTGGAAAGCTATTCATTCGATCTCAATGGTTCGATGATCAAAGTAGCCACCCAGAGTGTTGGCATAACCCCGGTAGCGTTGGCCATGGATTCTGCTGGCAAGTTCCTCTTCGTTGCCAACCAAGGATCGAATAGTATTTCTGTGTTCACGATCGGGAGCGGTGGCAGTATGACCCCGGTCGCGACAGGTACTTGTGCAGCGAGCCCCGCCAGTTGCTTTCTCGTAAATCATCCCGCGGCCTTAGCCATCACCCCATCAACAAACTTCCTCTTTGTTGCGGATCAAGTTGACAATGTGGTGGTAACTTTCCAAGTCGATCCGGCTACCGGGCTTTTATCGCCCAACCGGCAGTTGCCCCCTGTGGGCGTGGGCGCCTCTCCCTCTGGTCTGGCGATGGATTCTGGCGGAAATTTTCTTTTTGTTGCTAATCACGGTTCGAATGACCTGAGCGCGTTTACGGTTGCGTCCAGCAATTCACTGCTCCCGGGTAATTTGACATCCATCGCGGGATCACCTTTTGCCACCGGGCTGGGCCCGGCAGGTGCCGCCGTCGATCCCTCTGGACAATTTCTTTACGTCACGGATCAAAACTCGAACGAAGTCTCGGGTTTTAGAATCAGGGCGGTTAGCGGCTTACTTTCAAAGCTTTCTGCATCTCCCTACAGCACCGGTGTGGCCCCGGTAGCCGTTTCTATATCCCCGACAAACAAGTTTCTGTATGTTGCAAACAGTGGGTCGGCATCAATCTCGGCTTACAGCATAGATCCCCCGAGCGGAAACCTGATCCCAGCATCAGGCGCTGTGCCCACGGGGCCAGTACCCGCAGCGATCGCATTCGGAAGGTAAAAGTCTGAGGCGGACGGCTGCGAGGCGCGGTGTAGGACTCGCTTTCACCTCGAGACAGTTAGGTTTTCATTCGGAATTCATGCGCTTAACACAAATCCTGGCATCGCAGCTGCGGCATCCGAAAGGATGGTTGGGCCGGCGTATTTTCAGCCGGGGGATGAATGTCGTAAATCGACGGCTCATCGATCGCACGCTCGAACTGCTGGAGCTCGAACCTCAACATCGCGTCTTGGAAATAGGATTTGGTGGTGGCGCTTCACTCGGAATTCTTCTTGACCGGTTGGGCGCGGGAAAAATTGAAGGCGTCGACGCCTCCCCCGATATGGTGCAGCAGGCACAACGCAGATTTCGTCAGCAAATCGCTTTGGGACGTTTGCAGGCTCAGCTTGCCGACGCCGGTCAGCTTCCATTTTCCGACTGCTGCTTCGACCGGGTGTTCACCGTCAATACGATCTATTTCTGGCCGGACACAATGCAGGGCTTGCGGGAAATCTTAAGAGTCCTCAATGATGGTGGCCGGGCAGCCATCGCGCTCCGCTCGCGCGAGAAGATGGAGAAACATGCGGTCACGCAATATGGTTTTCGTCTGTTCTCGCCGCAGGAAGTGGCCGACATCGTGAGCAGGGCCGGCTTTCATGACGTGACGGTGGACCATCGCAATCAGGAAAAGGCGTACGACGATGTTGTTGTCATGGGCCACAAATCACGGCCATGAATGTCCCGAATCAGCCCAGATTTTGGCGGCATCCGCTTCGAGCAGAGGTGAATCCAGGTGCACATGAGAAGTTTTGGATGTACAAACGTCTAACTCGCCAGACGCCGAAATAGCCGATCCAGAGGAGGATCTCATGTTGAAGTTCATCCAGGCAGCTGCCCTTGTGAGTTTAGTAAGCGTGGCAATGTCGGCACAGCAGTCGTCCGGTTCTGCGAAAGTCAAGCCCGCACCAAGCCCCTCTAAGGCGGTGCTCGACTCGTGGAACGACATTGGCCGAAAGCTGATTGCGATGGCGGAGGACTTTTCCGAAGATAAGTACGACTACAAGCCCAATCCCACGCAACGGAGCTTTGCCGAACAGCTTCTGCACGCGGCCGGATCAAACTACTACTTCACCAATATCGCGACCGGGCAGAAGCCTCCGACAGAAGACTACCCTCATCGCGATCAATACAAGACCAAAGCTGACATTGTGGGTTTCGTGAAGAAGTCATTTGATGATGGCGCAGCAGTCATTAAGAAGATGGGGGACGGCGGCATGTCAAAGATTGTTACCGATACAAGCAGCAACCAGCAGGTGCGCGTCTCCGACCTGGCCTACGGCTTGATTGAGCATTCCGGCGAGCACTACGGGCAGTTGGTCGTGTATTACCGCACGGCAGGGCTGGTTCCGCCCGAGTCGCGCCCGAAGAAATGACATCTCTCATTTATGATGGCTCACCCGTTCATAGAGGCCCAGCGGTGAGCCTGGGCTTCCGGTGTTTTGGAGAATTGATGAGACTTGAGCGCATTCTGGCGCTGTTGGTTGCGGTGTCGATCGGCGCACTTGCGCAAAATAGTGGCACAAAAGACGCGCCCAGACCCGATGACCGATTCAAGGCGGATCTGCTCCTGGTTGTCGCTCATCCGGACGATGAAACCGGGGCGACAGGTTATCTCGCCCAATTGCTTGACCAAGGCAAGCGTGTGGCAGTTGTGTACATGACGCATGGCGAAGCTGGCCATAACAACATGGGTACGGAGCGCGGCGTCTCCCTCGGTACCGTTCGAGAGATGGAATTACGCCATGCACTCACCCAACTGGGAATTCAAAATGTCTGGTTTCTCGGTGGCAAGGACACGCCCAGTCAGGACGTGCTGCAATCGCTGGGAAATTGGGGCCATGGCGCGAGGCTTGAGGAAGTCGTTCGCATGATTCGTCTCACGCGTCCTGCGGTCATCCTGACGTGGCTCCCTGGAGTCTTCATCGGAGAGAACCATGGCGACCATCAGGCTGCAGGTGTGATCGCCACGGAGGCCTTCGATCTTGCGGGAAATCCAGCTGCTTTTCCGGCTCAATTGACCACCCCGCGCAAAGTGAACGAAACCCTGCTGGAAGGACTTCAGCCATGGCAGCCGCAGAAACTATATTTTTTCTCTGACGCGCGTGATGACAAGCAGTTCAAGGGTAAAGGCCCTGAGTACGCAACGACTGCCATCTCTCCCACGCGGCACCTCCCCTATTGGCGCATTGCCATGGACGGATTCCGCTTTCATCGTACGCAGTACCGTTCCTACATCGAGAAACTGGACAAGATGGATGACCAGCAGCTTGCCAAACTTGCTACCGAGCAGGACGGTTGGGCGAGTCCTTTAACTTTCATTTTCGGAAAAGCTGATGTTCCCAGCACGTTGACGGGAGATATCTTCGAAGGAGTGACGTCGACGCCCGTCAGTTTTGCACCGCCAATTCCGGCCAGGCCCGTACACCACTCGGGTTTATCAGTACGACTCGGCGGACCATGGGGCTACTACGACGATTTTCGGCCGGCTCACGGAGTTACGAACTTGCCGCAGGCGCCGGTCCCCGAAATAGGTGTTGCGGTTAACACAACCTTGCAAATTCCACTGATCTTGCATAACGACACTCGCGAACCCGCTGATATCGCGCTAGTGGTGAATTTACCGGAAGGCTGGGTATTAAAGCAGCCTATCTCCCGTTATCACCTGGCTCCCTCGGATGTATTCCCGCTCCAAATCGAGCTGACTGTGCCAACGAAAACGAATGACAAACCCGACGACATTACTTGCCAGGCGAGCTCTGCCGGGAAGGACATCGGAACCGTCCATCTACACGTGCGGGTTCAAGGCGGCGGCTTACCGCAATAGCCCGCGACGATCACATCTTCCAATCTGATCCTGTTGTACAGAGTGACTTTCTTCATCCTGGCGGTTATCACGGCCGGGTACCACAGGCCACTTTGCTATTCTTGTCTATCGCCTCGCGATCGAAATGTCAGCTCCCACTATCTCGAACACGCATCACGAAGGTGTCGTCTTTCTTGCCCTGCTCGGCATTACGCTCGTCGCGTTTGCTGCTGTCGCCGGAGTTGTGAATCGATTCCGTGTATGGCAGGGCAGCCTGGCGAAACGCATGTACGAGCGCGGCCAGCAGGACTTGCGCATGGGAGCGCCCGAGGCTGCGATCGGGGACTTTCGTTCTGCGCTTTCCTTCGATCACGATAATCCCGGCTATTTGCTAAGTCTTGCCGAAGGGCTTGAATCGGAAAAACGCTTTGACGAAGCCGAAGCCTATTTGCTTCGCGTTTGGGAATCGCAACCTCAAGATGGCACCGTCAACCTGCAACTCGCCCGTTTAGCTGTTCACCGCGACAGTCCGACCGACGCGCTTCGTTACTACCACAACGCCATCTATGGAATTTGGACTAGCGACCCCGTTCAGAACCGGATTAATGCACGCTTTGAGTTGGTCGAGTTTCTTCTCGGGCGTCATGCCTCGACACAGGCCCAGAGCGAGTTGATTGCTATGCTGCCCGGATTGCTTCCTGACTCTCAGTTGCACGCCAAAGTCGCAGCTCTGTTGATGCGTGTGCCAGATTTTCAGGACGCTCTTGTGCAGTATCGGGAAGCTCTGCGTCTTGATCACAACAATAAAGTCGCTGCTCGTGGCGCCGGTCACGCCGCCTTTGAACTGGGATTCTATTGGACTTCGTTGCATTACCTTGAAGCCAGCAATGACAAGTCGCAAGATGCAGGTTCCGCTTCTATGATTCCCATGGCTCGACTGGTGCTTGCCACTGACCCGTTCCTTCGTAACCTTTCATCGCAGGAGCGGCATGCGCGAATGCTTCGTGCATTTGACGCGGCTGAGCAGCGCCTGCATGGTTGCATGCAACAACACGGCGAATCACCGGTCAATCAGAGCACTTCCGGTCCGGGCGAGTTGCAGGATCTCGATCTCCGGGGAGAACAGATAAAGCGCAGATTGCGCTCTCAGTCTCTGCTGAACAGCTCAGATTTTGCTGAGTCCCTGATGGATTTTGTGTTCACGACGGAGTCTTCAACCCAACAGGAGTGTGGTGAGCCAACTGGCGTTGATAAGGCTCTGCTTCTGATTGCCCGCAACCGGGAGACGGCAGGGCAGTGAACACGCCGGAGCCGCCTCTCGCAAGCGCTACTGCTACCCCGATAACAATTCCTGCATCCCGGCGCAATCTGATTACGTGGCCGCTGCACTTTGCTTTCCGTGAAGAGCGGTTCTTTCTCGTCGTTTCGGTCTTCATCGGCATATTCTCAGCGCTTGCGGTGGTGTGTTTTCGCCTGGCCATCGACTGGTGCCGCTATCAGATGTTAGGCCCGCGACTAGCCCCTTCCGGAGTTCATGTAATCCTTGCTCCGGCGCTGGTCGGGCTTGCGGTGGCGGCGCTTGTTTTGCATGTCTTCCCGACCGTACGCGGCAGCGGCGTCAATCAGACCAAGGCAGCCCTTTACATTTACAACGGATATATTCCTCTTCGTACCGCGATCGGTAAGTTCATAACTTCTGCGCTGGCCATCGGTTCAGGACAATCTCTCGGGCCCGAGGACCCATCGCTGCAGATTGGGGCGGGGATTGCTTCTGCGCTCGGCCACCGCCTCAAGTTCTCGCGAGAGAAACTTCGCCTGATCGCCCCGGTGGGCGCCGCTGCTGGATTAGCGGCTGCGTTCAACGCTCCTATTTCTGCTGTTCTTTTCGTCATTGAGGAGGTGATTGGTCGCTGGAGCGCGGGTATTCTCGGGTCGGTCGTTCTCTCCGCCATTTCCAGCGTTGTGGTGATGCGCTGGTTCCTGGGATCGGAGCCGATGTTTCGCGTGCCCCCGGTGCAACTGATTCGACCCCAGGAATTATTGGCGTATGCAACGCTCGGAGTTGCCGGTGGGATTGCAGCCGTCGTGTTCGCTCGCGCGATTGGCTACCTGCGACCGCGATTAAAGGCGATGCCACGCTGGACGCAGTACGCGCAGCCGGGGATTGCCGGATTGTGCATCGGGCTTATCGGCTTCTTCGGATTCCCCCAAATCATGGGGGCAGGTTACGACTACATCGATCAGGCGATGCACAACCAATATTCTTGGGATGTGCTTGCCATTCTGGCCGGCTTGAAAATTCTCGCTACGACTCTGTCGTTTGTCAGTGGCACACCTGGTGGAATGTTCGCTCCCACTCTATTCATCGGGGCCATGCTCGGCGGTGCAGTGGGGGGACTCGAGCACATCCTGTTTCCTCATCTTGCTGCTTCCCTTGCGACATACTGCCTGGTGGGCATGGGCGTCCTGTTTGCCGGCTTTTTGCGCGCCCCAATGACCTCGGTGTTTATGGTTCTGGAGGTCAGCGGAAATTACTCGATCATCGTGCCGGTGATTGTGGCCAACACTCTCGCTTACGTCATCTCTCGCGCACTGCAGCCGACTCCGATCTTCGACATGCTGACACGGCAAGACGGATTGGAGTTGCCGTCCCTGGAGGAAGAGCGCGAGGAGACGATTTTGCGCGTAGAGGATGCTATGCACTCTCCTGCCTCAGCAATCCTCGATTCGGATGAGAGCGTGGACCACGCTTACCAGCGGGTGCAGCAGTCCGCCGATACTACGTTTCTGGTACGGATGAGCCCAAGTGGCTGGAGCAGTGTTGATCGGGACCTCATAACTAAACTACGAGGGGAAGGGAAAGGCGAGTTGTCGCTGGGATCAGCCCTTCCCGGCAAGCGGCTTCCGCACCTTCATCCCGATTTGCCTCTTCAAGTGGCGCTTCGATACATTCACGGCGCTCCACTCTTGCCAGTGGTTCATCGCGCCGACTTCCGCAAGCTTGAAGGAGTCATTTCACAGCAGGACATTCTGAACCGCTACCAATTGGTGGAGAAACCAGACGAGTAGGTGAAGGAGCGACGACGGGAGCATGCGCGTCTTTTGCTTTCGCCCCTTTCTCAGCAGCCCGTTGTTTTTCAATGACTTACGCCCAGAAAATGCAAATTATTGCCGCTGGACCCCCATTTGGCGCGTTTCGTTGTCTTCTTGCTGAAATACTCCCGTAGGCTCAATAGGATAAGCGTGAGGGAAAGCAACCAGTTGGCGGGCTAGCCCAGGTATGCCGGGGCACAAACTTACCCGGCGTGAACATCTTCCCAGTATTGGAAAGCGAGAGGACATGCATAAGCCGATCAAATATGTGGAGAAAGCCGTTACTGTGGCGGCAACAGGAGCGTGGGCGGTTTTCGACCGTTTTAACCGTATTAAGCCCAATCCTTCTCCGACCCCCAAGTGGTCCGATAAGCCTCTGCTGAAGTCTTATGAGAAGTCCAAGCCGCCTCTCGGGTGGCCGCGCAGCACTGACTCGCTCTGCCCGAAGTGCGTTCCCGAAATTCGCCAGCAAATTCTCGATGGCAAGCTGCCCTACGAAGTCCTATTGAACGAGAAAGTGGGCGAAATCAAGGCCCAGATCATTGAGCGCGACGGCAAGATCTGGATGGTGAAGGAGTGCCCCAAGCACGGGCACTTCGAAGATTTGATGTCCATTGACACTAATTTCTCGCGCCATCTGGAAGAAGTTTTTCCCGGTCGCGACATCCGCGCCCACAATGACGAGAAGCTGCACAACCATGGCACCAGCACCGTGAAGTACGGCCGTGGAGCCGTTCTGACCATCGACCTAACCAACCGCTGCAACATGATGTGCGACCCCTGCTTCATGGACGCCAATCAGGTTGGCTTCGTTCACGAGTTGAGCTGGGAAGACATCAAGACCATGCTCGATAATGCCATCACCATCAAACCGCGCCGTCAGATGTCCGTGCAGTTTTCGGGTGGCGAGCCAACCCTGTCGCCTTATTTCCTCGATGCTGTGCGCTACGCCCGCAAGGTCGGTTACAACAGCGTGCAGGCGGCCACGAATGGAATCGAGTTCGCCAAGAGCTTTGAATTTGCCGAGCAGGCTGCCGAAGCCGGCATGCGCTACGCCTACTTGCAGTTCGATGGTATTGGCAATGCCGCCAATGCTCACCGGAAAGTCGGCAACCTCTTCGATGTCAAGCTGAAGGCCATTGATAACCTCCATCGCGCCGGCGTCGAAATCGTGCCCGTCATCACCATCGTGAACGGCATCAACAACGAGCAGGTTGGCCGCATCATCAAATTTGCACTCGACAATCCCAAGAAGATCGGTTTCCTGTCGTTCCAGCCCGTTTCGTTCACAGGTCGCGACGAAGCGATCACAGACGAGCGACGCACGGCGCAGCGTTATACGCTCTCGCACCTGGCCCACGATGTGAAGAATCAAACGGGTCTTGGCGAGCCTGCCCGCGACTGGTTCCCAATCTCGTTCATGAGCACGTTCTCCGACTGGGCCGACGTCATGCACTCCAGCGATGCCGACAACAATTGGGGCCAGCTCAGCTGCGGCTGCCACCCGAATTGCGGTACCGGCATGGCCGTAATGATTGATAAGGAAACCAAGGAAGCTGTTCCGGTGACCGCATTTCTGCACGGCGATCAGTTCGCCAAGGACGTTGCTAAGGTAACCGACGCCGCCCGCGGAAAATTCCTTACCGCCTTCGGTATGGCACTGGCCCTGATGAAGAACTACGACCCATTCCAGTCGCCGACCCATTTCAAACTGATGGACTTGCTGCAAAAGTTCGACAAGAATTTCAACGCAACGGGTCGTAACTACGGCAAAGTCGGTCCTGACCGTACGATTGAAGACGTGATGAAACGCCGCAAGGACCGCTGGAACTTCCTTTTTATTGCGGGAATGTGGTTCCAGGACTTGTTTAATTACGACTTCCGCCGCACCGAGCAGTGCATCATTCCGTATGCCACGCAGGAGGGCGAGATTTCGTTCTGCGCTTACAACACCGGCGTGGGCTGGCGCAACATCATCGAGAAGATGCACATGACCGCCACTCTCACCAAGTGGTACGAGGAGCATGGTCGTCACGAAATTTTTGCTGGCGGCAAGAAGGTGAACCTCGAGTCGAAGGAACACTCGCTTTACTTGCGCGATGACATCGTCACCCTCGAAGAGCAGAAGGATCTGGATAAGCTCGGTATCGCTAAGAATTCGCGCGAAGAAAAGATGCGTGCCCGCGACGCCAAGCTGAAGAACGATCCTGCCTACAACGCCCGGATGGCCCAGCTCTACCGCGAGGTGGTTCTGAAAGAAAAGCCTCCGGTTGCGGAGAACGGCTTCATCGCACTAGAAGCCCTCACCAAACCCGCGAACGGTAATGGCGACAACGGCAACGGGCATCACTCCACGGCAAAGCCGGAAGTTGAAATCGGCGAGCCGGTCGCAGGAGACTAATCCCGACAGTTGACCCGTTCCGAGCTTCTCAGAAAGGCCGCTCGCAAGGCGGCCCTTTCGTTTTACCAGTGGAACAGAATGGGGCGGTTTTGGCGTTTACAACATCGGCTAGAGATTGCAACGTCTCGTTGCACCTGTCTCTAGGCCGCTCGTGAACTGAACCCTGGTTGGTGGGTGCGGCCAGGCCTTTCGCGTTCCGCAGGAAGCTGCTAGGATAATTTTGCCGCCCTGTTCTCAGAGACAACACTGGTCTCGAACGTGCGCCGGAGTGGTTTCCGGGCAAGTTTCTGCTGTCAGCGAGCTTGCGGCTCGCGTCCGGAGCACTTGCTGAACAAGGCGTTTTTTGGGGACGTAGTTCAGTAGGTTAGAACGCTGCCCTTAATCCACAACGACATGTTTTCATCGGTTTAGCTGACTCCCGCTCGACAAAATCTCGTCCGCTACGTCGGTTCCGTCCACCTAGTAGCAAAATTTGCCCGAATTTCTGACCCGGCCTACTCTCCATCCCCGCAAAGGAGAGACGGCTCATGCCAAAAAAGAATCGTCAATACGCAAACCGGGTCAGAATTATCAAGTACGTAAAGTCAGGGGACAAATGGCGCTTCGGCAATCCGGTCGAGCGCAAGGGTAAGATCGTGCGCGACCATGTCTGGATCGAGGGACGCGACGAACACCATCCCGAGGGCACGTACTACATTGAGTGGTACGAGAACGGGAGCCAGCGGCGCAAGAAATCTGTGCCCGATTTTGCCCAGCTCGTCGAGCAGGCTCGCAGAAAGGCCTTCGAGATTGAGGGGCTTCGCAATGGCGTCATTGAAGCCAAGCAGACCCCACCGAGGCAGGCACCAGTCGTGTCCTGGTAGCGACTGCCATCGACGACTATCTCGAGTTCGTCCGACACCAGACACGAGATCAGGTCGATGGGGGCGAGCGGTTCGCTTTGCGCCTGACGCAGACGAGTCTCCAGCGTGGCGGCCATCCCGCCCAGGCGAAGTTGTTTGAGTGCGCGTGCGAGTTCGATGAGGTTCATGGTTCCAGCTCCTTGGTTGTTGGTGGATGAGATCGCGGTACTGCACGAGTTCGCGGATCAGGGGATCGACTTGCTGCAGACTGAGCGGGGCTTGCGGACAGCGTTCCAGATACCGGCGGACGAAACGGTATTCCTGAACTCCCATCTCCAGCGCGGCGGCGCAGGCCTCGTCGGCGGCGGCAGCACCGTATTTCTAGGCTAAGGAGAGAACGCCGAGGATGCGGCGGACGCCAACCTCTCCCTGCTGACGATGAATGGCCTCGCAGAGCGTGCCGATGTGCGTGCCGGCGCGACCCGCGCGCCACAACAGTTGCGAAACGCGCAGCGGGGTTCGTTTGGAGTGATCTTCGGGT